>DATLHN010000460.1:0-2956 GCA_035539875.1 Armatimonadaceae bacterium | reverse complement strand
CTCGCAGACGTAGACCCCGGTGCCGGGGCGGTGGTCGCCCGCGCCGAAGCGGTCACCACTTTCGTGTGTGAATCCGAGCACCTCGGTCAGCATCGCGCGGCTCTTCGCTCCGTCCGCGACCTCAAGCGAAACGCTGTCCAGGCCCCGGATCGCGTAGTCCGAGGGTACGTCGCCGCCGTCCCAGCCGGGCCGCGCCTCGTCGCCCTCCTCGGTCAGGATCAGCGCCATGCCGTCCGGGTCGTGGAAGGTCAGCGCGGTGTCGTCGGGCCGACCACTGCCGGCTGTCGCGACCGTCGCCCCGGTCTTCTCCAGGCGCTCGCGCCACCAGCCCGCGGACCCGTCCGGGATCGACAGGTTCGTGCTGACCACCTGCCCCGTGCCGATGCGCCCGCGCGACGCCCCCGGCCAGGGGAAGAAGGTCACGATCGTCCCGGGCCGTCCGAGTCCGTCGCCGTAGTAAAAATGGTACGTGCCCGGGTCGTCGTAGTTGATCGTCACCTTTACCAATCGCAGGCCGAGCACGCCCGCGTAGAAGTCCAGGTTCCGCTGCGGGTCGCTCGCTATCGCCGTCACGTGGTGGATGCCGGAGATCATCTCTGCCGCCCTCGCTTCCCGGCGCTACGACGTCGTTCGCATCGCCCCGGTGAGTCGTTCGACCAGTCCGTCTATCGTGTAGCTGTCCGCGGTACAGTCGGGCTCGCGGAGCAGTTCCCGGCAGGTCTGCGCGGTGGCCGGGCCGATGGCGGCGAGTACCACGTCGGCGGGCACGGACTCCGCGCCGCCGACCGCCTGCACGAAGTTCCTCACCGTGGACGACGACGTGAACGTCACCGCGTCTACCTCCCCCGCCCCCAGCATCCGGCGCATCTCCTCCGCGCCCTCCGTCTCCAGCACCGTCTCGTAGGCGGCCGCCACCTCGACGCGCGCCCCCTGTCCGCGCCACGTCTCGGGAAGCACCTCGCGCCCCTCCGCCGCGCGCACGATCAGGATGTCCAGGCCGTTGACGGCTTCCGGGAACTGCGCAACCACTGCCTCGGCCACGAACTCGGTCGGCGCGAAGTCCGCGCGGATGCCGCGCTCGGCCAGCGCCTGCGCCGTCGCGGGTCCGATCGCCGCTACCTTCCCAGGGCCGAACGCGCGTGTGTCCTTCCCAACTGCCGCCAGCCGCTCGAAAGCGTGCCGGACCCCGTTCGCGCTGGTGAAGACCACCCAGTCGTATTCCTGCAGTTCGCCGAGCGCGGCGTCCAGCGCGGCGTAGCCGTCGGAGGGCGGGGCGAGGCGGATGGTGGGGAACTCGATCGGGTCCGCGCCGAGGGCGCGCAGCCGCTCCGAAAGCGCGGACGCCTGCTCGCGGGCGCGCGTTACGACGACGCGCCTGCCGAAGAGCGGCCCCCGGTCGAACCAGCGCAGCGCCTCGCGCCAGCGCACGACTTCGCCGATCACCGTCACGGCGGGCGCGGTGATCCCCTCGCGCTTCACGACGTCCACGATGTCGGCGAGCGTCCCGGTGACCACGCGCTGCTTCGGCCACGTGCCCCACTGCACCAGCGCGACCGGCGTCTCCGGGGCGCGCCCGTTCTCGATCAGGCGGGCGGTGATCTCGGGCAGCGCCTCGACGCCCATCAGGAAGATCAGGGTGTCGGCGGCGTGCGCGATGCGGTCCCAGCGCCGCCGCTGCTCGGCCGCGCCGCCCGTCCGCGTCCCGCTCTCCTTAGCGTCGTCGCGCTCGTGCCCGGTGATGACGGCGAAAGAAGACGCGGCGTCCCGGTGGGTCACCGGGATGCCCGCGTACGCCGGGGCCGCGATGGCCGAGGTCACGCCCGGCACGAAGACGAACGGCACGCCGCGCTCGCGCAGGTACTCGGCCTCCTCGCCGCCGCGCCCGAAGACCAGGGGATCGCCGCCCTTGAGGCGCACCACGCTCTTCCCGGCGAGCGCCCGCTCGGCCATCAGGGCGTTCGTGTCCTCCTGACGGACAAAATGCTTCGCGGAGGCTTTGCCCACAAAGAGCCGTTCCGCGTCGAGTCGCGCGTGGTTGAGGAGTGCGGGGTGCGCCAGCCGGTCGTAGAGGACGACGTCGGCGCGGGCGAGCGCGTCGCGCCCGGCCATCGTGATCAGGCCCGGGTCGCCCGGCCCCGCCCCGACGAGATAAACGGTGCCGACGCCCGCGCCGGGCGCGGGATTTTCGGATGAAGAGGTGTTGCTACGGTCCACGCCGGTATTGTACCGCCCGGCGGCGCGGCCGTTTACGTGTCTGCCCTCGGAGAGCAGTATGCCCGGTACTCCTCCGCGAGGTACGCGAGCGCCGCGTCATCGCCCTCCGGGTAACGCCCCCGCAAGGACCGGACGAGATCCTGATGGCTGTCGATCGGCCCGGGCAGCCGATCCCTCAGCCACGTCAGAAAGTCCCAGTACTCTCTCTGAGCCATCTCGGAGCCTGCTCGCTCGTCATGCGTCATGCGGTCGTAATAGCCGTCCAGGTAGCACAGCACCTCCTCCAGCGTGCTGTTGAACGTGTACAGGTGCGGGCGCGTCAGTATCGTCCCGGCATACCCGTCGGATTCGTGCTCGGCGGCGTCGCCGACTTGAAGCCGCTTGATCCATTCATCAGGCATGACTACCTTCCTCTGGCCTCGTCGTCGAGGACATCGAAATGAACGAAGGCGGGCGACGCCGCCATAACGGGATTGTACCGCCGCGGTACAATGCAAGCCGTGATGACCCTCCCCGAGATTCAGGAAAACGTGCCGCTGGGGCCGCGCACCACGCTCGGCGTCGGCGGCCCCGCCCGCTGCTTCGCTTCCGCGGCGTCTGAGGAGGAACTGCGGGGCGCGCTGGCGTGGGCGGGCGAACGTGGATTGCCCGCGTTCGTACTGGGCGGCGGGAGCAATCTCGTCGTATCCGACGCCGGGTTCGAGGGGCTGGTCGTCCGCGTGGACGTTCGCGGCATCGAGGC
>DATLHN010000459.1:0-2063 GCA_035539875.1 Armatimonadaceae bacterium | reverse complement strand
CCGGCCGACGCGGTATTTCGCGTCCGCCAGCGGGACGCCGCTCGCGCCCAGGTGCTCCGAGAAACGCGCGAAGGTGGCGTACGCCTCTTCGTCGTCGCCGAACCGCTTCTTCTTGTCGGAGAAGGGCACCTGCTCGCCGAGCCGGTAGGAGACGTTGCCGAGGTGGCAGACGGCGCTGGACAGGTGGCCCTCGGCGACGGGGGCGTTGAGGTCGGACGTCTTGCGGCTGCGGACGGCGTCGAGGAAGTTGCGGAAGTGGCTGCCGCCGCCCCGGAAGTCGGCGACCTTGTTCCCGTCCTTGTCGAACGCGGCGGCGGAGCCATAGTTCGAGGTGAAGACGACGTACCCGTCACTACCGTAGACGATGTCGCCTATGCTGACGCCCTTCTCGCCCTGCGTGGGCAGCCCGCGCACCTCGAAGATCAGGTCGGCGTCCCCGTAGTCGTAGTGGGCGAGCAGGGTGTTGGGCGTCTCTCCCTGGTCTTCGTAGCCGAAGCGCCCGCCGACGGCGAGGGCGCTCTTGGGCAGTCCCTCCTTCTTCAGAGCCCAGCGGGCGATGTCCATCTGGTGGATGCCCTGGTTTCCGAGGTCGCCGGTGCCGTAGTCCCACATCCAGTGCCAGTTGTAGTGGAAGCGGTTCGGGTTGAACGGGCGCTTCGGGGCGGGGCCGAGCCAGAGGTCGTAGTCCACGCCCTCGGGGACGGGACCGTCGGGCTTTACGCCGATGGTGTCGCGCCGCTTGTAGCAGAGGCCGCGCGCCAGCGTCACCTTGCCGATCTTGCCGTCGTGGACGTAAGCGATGGCATCGCGCGTGGCGCGCGCGGAGCGGGCCTGGGTGCCCGCCTGGCAGATGCGCCCGTACTTCTGCGCCGCCTCGACCATGCGGCGGCCCTCGGAGACGTTGTGACTGACGGGCTTCTCGCAGTAGACGTCCTTGCCCGCCTGCATCGCCCATACGGAGGCGAGGGCGTGCCAGTGGATCGGGAGCGCGAGGGAGACCACGTCGACTTCCCTGTCCTCCAGGAGTTTGCGGATGTCCTGGTAGACGCGGACCTCCTTGCCGGGGTTCTTCTCCTGAATCTCGCGGACGGCCTTGCCGGTGACGTTTCGGTCGACGTCGCAGACGGCCACGATCTCGGCGTCGGGCTGCCCGAGGTAGCCGCGCACGTGGTCCATGCCGCGGCCCCGCACGCCGACGCAGGCGACGCGGACGCGCTCGTTCGGGCTGGCCTGCTTTTGCTGCTCCTGCCGGCGCGGGACAGCGGCGTCCGCGAGGTCATATCCGCCCACCGCGAGTGCGGCGGCGGTCATGCTGGCGCGGAAAAACGACTCGTGCAGGAACTGGCGACGGCTGGATCGGGACACGGCTGGTCTTCCCCCTCGAAGCGCGATCTTCGCAACCGCGCCCTAGGTTCGCGACCGGCCCGCCGGTTTCCTCGTGGGGTTATTCCTCGGCGTCTGTAAGCTTGTCCGCCTGGTCGGTCGTCACCAGCGCGTCGATGACGTGCTGGACGTCGCCGTCCATGACCTGATTCAGCCCGTGGACCGTCAGGCCGATGCGGTGGTCGGTCAGGCGGTCCTGCGGGAAGTTGTAGGTGCGGATCTTGTCGGAGCGGTCGCCGGAGCCGACCTGGAGGCGGCGCTTGGCCTGCTCCGCGCTCTGCTGCTTCTCGACCTCGATCTCGTAGAGCTTGGCGCGCAGCACGCGCAGGGCCTGCTCCTTGTTCTGCAACTGCGAGCGCTGGTCCTGGCAGGCGACGACGATGCCGGTCGGCAAGTGGGTGATGCGGATGGCGGTTTCGTTCTTCTGGACGTTCTGGCCGCCCGCGCCCGCCGACAGGTACGTGTCGATCTTCAGGTCCTTCTTTTCGTCGATCGCGACGTCCACCTCTTCGACCTCGGGCATGACGGCGACGGTAGAAGTGGAGGTGTGGATGCGCCCGCCCGACTCGGTGACGGGGACGCGCTGGACGCGGTGGACGCCGCCCTCGAACTTGAGCTGCGAATACGCGCCCTGTCCGTGGATGGCCAGCTGCGCGTCCTTGACCCCCCCGATGCCGGTC
>DATLHN010000458.1:0-3603 GCA_035539875.1 Armatimonadaceae bacterium | reverse complement strand
CTGCGCCTGTGCAGCCGCAGCAGCGCCCGCGACACGGTAAACGACGAGACCGATGCGATGATCACCGACCCTTAGGAACACGCGCGGCGGCGGAAAGTTCCGCCCCATCCCCCGGGGCGACCCCGGAGTGACGAATTTCATTCCCGTGACACGTAGATCGGGTTGCCGAAGAGCCACGGGCGCGCCCCGAAGTAGAGCGGGCCGACCCGGAACGCGTAGCGGTAGACCTCGACGCGGTACGCGCCTTCCGGGCGCTCCTCCCGGTGCGTCAATGTCCCCGCCTCCCCGGCTGCAACAACCGTGCCGTCGCGGTACAAACGCACGAGCAGCCCGGGAAGTTCCGCGCCGCCGCCCGCGCCGCCTGCCTTTGCCGCCGTCCGCACCTCGAACGTGACCGGGCCGCCCGCCGCGCGAAGCTCGCCCCCCATGACCGCCGTATTTCCGATTTCGTTAGTCGCGTGGAACGCGAGGCCGGTTGGGACGCCCAGGCAGTCGTAGGAAATATAGCACCGGCCCGCGCGCAGCGCCTCGTAGACCGCCGCGCGCCGCTCCGGCCCGTCGCCCGTTTCCGCTTCCGCCGGGGCGACCTGGAAACGCGTCGTCACCGCGCGGAACGAGTCCGCGTAGGAGGGGATCGGGTACTTTTCGCGCCCGATCTTCATCAGCGCGTGGGCGTCCAGCGCGCCGAGGCCGATCATTTTGCGCCCACCCCGGGTCAGTGAGTCCCAGCGCGCCATCGCGGCGTCGGGCCGCGTCATCAGCGCGCGCAGCGTCGCCACCGGGCCGCCGAACTTATAAATCGGCAGCAGCCACAGCGCCGAGAAGAGGTTGATGTGCCGCCGCGCCAGGGTCGAGAGGTTCACCACCTCCAGGCCGTCGTACCCGGTCGACTCCCAGTCGCGCCAGGGGTGCTTGACGTCGAAGGGGAGGGAGACCAGCGGGACGCCCCCGCCCGCCCGCACGGCGTCGATGGAGACCTGCGGCGGCTCGTGCTTCACCGGCTCGTAGTCCGGCGGCATCTCCAGAGCGAGCAGGAACGCCCCATGCTCCACCGTGATCTCGGTGCCGACCAGCAGGAACGGCGTCTCGGCGGCGTACCGCTCCTCCCAGCCGTCGCGCAGCGGCTGCTGTGTGTTGTGGTCGGTCAGCCAGACGAAATCGACCCCCGCCTCGCAGGCCGCCCGCATCACCGTGGGCACGTCGCTCGCGCCGTCCGAGTAGGTGCTGGTGTGGACGTGGACCGCCCCGGCGAGTTCCCGGAACGCCGGGGCGGGCGCGGGGGAGGACTCCTCGGGATCGCGGCGCTTCGCCGCGCGGGGCTCAAACACGAAACGGCCCGCCACGGCGTCGAAGAAACCGGTGGCGAGCAGGACGGAGGCGGCGATGCGGGCTTTCGTGCCGAGGGACGAGGCCATGTCGCCCTATTGTACCGCGCCGCCCCGGCCGGTCCGGGTCAGTAGCTCTCCCGCAGCATGATGCGCTCCAGCAGGGGGGCGATCACGTAGCCGAGGAGGCCGATGAGGAGCATGTAGAGGATCCAGCCGGACACCCAGCCGCTCCCCTGGGCCACGCTGCGCCCGCCCATCGGGCTGTCGATGCCGTTGATGACCGGGTATGACTTCTCGTAGCGGACCGGCACGGTGGAGCCGTTCGGCACCACCAGGTCCCAGAACGCCTTCTTGACCGCGACCTTGCCCTGGTACTCGCGCTTCTTGCCGACGTTCTTGTCGAACAGCAGCGGCGGCGCGGTCGCCGTGAACTTGTAGTCCACCCAGTAGACCATGTCGCCGACGCGGAACGGGTTCGGGGTCGCCTGCTCCTTCTTGCCGGTGACGACGCCCTTCGTCTTCTCCTTCGCGCCGCCGTAGACCGCGGGCGGCGGGAGTATCTGACTCGTGGGAATTCCGACCACGGGCAGCAGGCCGATCACCAGCAGCGCGGCGATCGCCACGGCGATCGCATACCGGATAAGACTTTTTGAAGACATACGGCCACTCCCTTCGCTATCGCCCGCGATTTTTCCTCTATTACAATCGTTTGTCGCGACCGGCGGGAACCCGAAGGCGGCATTCTACGGCGCGGCGTCCAGCTTCGCGGCCTTGCGGAACGCCTCCCAGTCGGCGGTATAAACCTGGCGGACGCTGCCGTCGAGCACGAGTACCCGGCGCAGCCCGAGCGCGTCCGGCGACGCCTCGTAGAGAAGCGCCGCTTTTTCCGGCGGGAGGGCCTTCTTCGCCTGCGCCAGCGTCTTACCCGACAGCGCCGGGTTCGGCAGGTACGCCTTCCGATCGCGCAGGTTCAGGAACACCTGCTCGTCCGCTACGTACGCCGGGTACAGCGCGTCCTTCAGGGGGCCGGGGCCTTCGAGGGGCGGGAGCGCGCCGCGCGCCGCCGCGAACTTCAGCACGCCCGCGTGCAGCAGGGGCAGGTCGCGTTCGGCGTCCACGGCCGCCCGCTTCTTCACCGCGTCCCGCAGGCTCGTGTTGGCGACGTTCGCCATCACCGCGAAGAAGGAAAGGACCAGCAGCATGGCGAGCCCGCACCCGACCGTGCGGCATCCGAACTCCCGAGGACTCACGCGACTCTCCGTGACCGCCGGACCGTGCGCAAGCACGCGCGCGGCGTTTTCCTGTATTGTCGGTTCCGGGCAAGCCGCGGCATAGGCGGGGAGAGCGCGCGTCGGAACTCACTCAGAACAGGGCGAGCTGCACGGAGCGGGAGCGGGTGCGGTACACCAGCGAGGGCCGGTCGCGCAGCGCGACCTCCACGGCGGCGGGGCTGCTCTTGAAGCCCGCCTGGCGGAGCCGCTTCTTCCAGTAGTTCAGCGCCATGCGCGGCGTGTTGTTCACGTCCGACAGGTGCGAAAGCCAGGCGCAGACCGGGCCATACTCGTCGGCGTGGCCGAGGAGCAGGTCGCAGGCGGCGTTGTTGGAAAGGTGCCCGTGTCGCGAAAGGATGCGCGCCTTCAGCGACTCCGGGTAGGGACCGAAGCGCAGCTTGTGGATGTCGTGGTTCGACTCGATGGCGATCAGGGAGGCCCCGGCGCACGCCGCGCGAAACTCCGGCGTTACCGTCCCGGTGTCGGTGGCGTAGGCCAGGGCGGCGTCGCCGTACGCGACGCGGAAGCCGACCGGGTCCGCGGCGTCGTGCGTCACCGGCGCGGCGCGCACGCAGAACGGTCCGACCCCCGCCTCCGCACCCGCCGCCAGCGTCCGCGCCGGGGCGTCCCGGAGCTGCTGCGCGAACAGCGTCTCCAGCGTCCCCTCGGTCGAGATCAGGGGGACGCCGTACTTGCGGGCGAAGGGGACCGCGCCGCGCACGTGGTCGATGTGCTCGTGGGTGAGCAGCACCCCGGAGAGCCGCTTCGGGTCGACGCCGCGCTTCTCCATCTCCGCCTTCAGCGTGCGCACCCCGAGGCCCGCGTCCACCAGCAGGGCGTCCTCGCCCGCGACGACGAGCAGGGCGTTCCCGGAGGAACCGGACGCCAGGCAGTAAACGGCTATCTCGCGCGCTTCGGAGGGCACGCCCCATTGTAGCCTTCGCCGCCATCGCTGTCAAACAGTGGTTCACTTGCCACTCCAGCCCCCGAGCCGCTGTCAAGAA
>DATLHN010000457.1:0-4117 GCA_035539875.1 Armatimonadaceae bacterium | reverse complement strand
CGCCATTCGACACCCCCGTCCCCGCCGCGACTGACGCGCACGACTCGGCCGCGGCCGTTGCTGCCCCTTCCCCGGCCCCGCCCGATCTGCTCCCTCATACACCTCCGTCGCGCCCCGCCGTCAGGTCCGAATGGGTCGGCTCGCTCGCCGTTTTCCTGGTGGCTTTCGGAGTGACCCTGGGGGCGTTCGTGCTGCGGGACGTGGGAATCGGCGGCACCGGCGGCGGCGGCGACTACCCGGTCGCGCCGGGGGAGCGATTCGCCGCGCGCGTCCTCGTCGCCGCGGTAGGGGCCACGTCGGCCGCGCTGGTCGCCGCGCTCCCGCAGGCGCTCATGCGCGCGACGCAAGCCGTCGAGCCTCTGCGGCCGTTTGGGGCGGGCGGCTTCGCCCTTCTCGCCGCGCTGCTGCTGGCGCGCGGATTCCTCCACCTCGCCGAGGCGCGGCGCTGGCGGTGCGCCCGCGAGCTCGATCCGGCCCGTACCGCCGCCCTGCCCGCGTTCGGCCGCGTACACGGTGTCGCGCGCGCTACGGGCGACGGACCACTACCGGCCCGGAGCGAGACCAGTCCCGTGAGCGGCCTCTGGCTCCGGGAGAGGGCGGGCGTTTATGGCGTCACGCGCCGCCGGGCAGGCGGCGGCGGTCGCCCGAAGGGGCAGTGGCGGGAGAAGGTGACGGAGACGGAGGTCGGCGGCTTTCTCGTCGATAGCGACGCCGGGGACGGGACGGGTGTCGCCGTCGTCCGCTGGGGCGGCCCCGCGGCGGGCGAATCCGTCCGGGTCTACCCCTACGTCATCGCGCGTTACTACAACGGAATGCCGGTTCGCCGCTGGTTCGGCATCCCTTACGAGGGGGACACGCGCTCCGAGATTCTACTCCTTCCCGACGGCGCGCGCGTCACGGCCTGGGGCGTCCTGCTCCCGCCCGGGGAGCCGGGCGGCCTTCCGGAGCTCGTGCCCGACCCGGTCACCGGTCAGCTTATGCTCGCGGACGACGCCGTCGTCGCGCGCGTCGGCGCGCGGGACCGGGCCGCCGCGGCTGTACTCCTTTTCACAGGGCTGTCGCTCGCGGCGGCGGCGCTGGGCCTCGCCTTCCTGGGCGGCGGTGACCCCGTCGCGGTCGCCGCACTGCTCTCAACGCTGGGGGCTGCCCTCCTCGCCGCTCTGGTTACGGCACTGCGGTGGGCGGTTCGGCTGACGAACGCGGCGCGGGGTCTGCCGGATCGGGAGGCGGCGGCGCTCCGGCTCCGGCAGTGGCGGGAGGACCGGGCGGGTCGCCTCCTGGTCGCCGCGGTCGGGTGAGGCGGCGCAGGATCGGTCCCGCCATCACCGACGTGACGATCGCGGTGACGATGAGCGCGACGTACAGCCGTTCGTCGATCAGCCCCGCCTCCAGGGCCAGCGAGGCGAGCAGTATCTCCATCGCCCCGCGCGCGTTCATCGCGAACGCCACCGCGAGCGACTCCCGGGTCTGCATCCCGCCCAGGCGCGCCCCGGCCCACACGCCCGCGACCTTCCCGACGCACGCCAGCGCGAGAACGAGCGCGACCAGCGGCGCGTCGAACGCGCGCACGAAGTCCGCCTTCATCCCAGCCGCGACGAAGTAGATCGGCGCGAAGACGCCCAGCGCAACGGCGGCGAGGGGATCGCGGTCCCGGTCACCGTCCCCCGCCGCTTCCGCTTCCGCGGGCGGTGCGAAGAGTACCCCCGCCGCGAACCCGCCGAAGACGGCGTGAAGGCCGGCCGCCTCCGCGAGGCTCGCCAGGAGGAGCGCCAGCGCAGTCGCCACGGAGAGGTAGAGGGGGGGCGGCCCGGCGGACAGGCGCGGCAGGACGTGCCGCCGCAGCAGCGGACGCCCCCATGCCAGCAGCAGGGCGGATGCGGCAACGGCCGCCACGGGCGCGGCGAGCGCCCCCAGAGACGGAGAAACTCCGCCGCTGCCTTCACTGCCGCCCGAAATGAGTATCGAGAAGACGACCCACCCGGCCATGTCGTCGAAGGTGGCCGCCACCAGCGCCGTCGCGCCCACCGGATGTCGGATCAGTCCGACGTCGAGCAGGATGCGCGCGATGACCGGCAGGGCGGAGATGGCGAGTGCCGTCCCCACGAAGAGAGGCAACTGGGCGGCGGTCGGGGTGGGGGACTGTCCGAACAGACCCGGCGCGGCGACTACGGCCCCGGCTCCCAGGACGAACGGCAGCAGAAACCCGCCGATGCTCGCCCCAGCGACCGCCCTTCCCCGCGCCCGTGACAGGCGCATCTCGCGCCCAGCGACGAAAACAAACAGGAGTAGGCCGAAGCGCAGGATCGCCTCGCGGCCCGCAGCGACCGCGGGCGCGTCCGCCGCCGACGGGAAGAGCCGGGAGGACAGATCCGGGGCCACCGCGCCGAGCAGGGAAGGGCCGAGCAGCACTCCCGCCAGCAGTTCGCCGACCACCGCGGGCACCCGGACACGGCGCGCAAATACCCCGCCGAAAATTGCAGTTACGAGTAGAAGGAAACACTGCTGGGTCAGGAGAATAGTCGCCTGGTGTGGCATGGGCACTCCGGGAAGGCTCGCGATAGGCACGTACGTTCGCGATTCGCGCCCCGTTCGCCTGCCTCGCCACTCTCTTCAACCCCGTCACCTCCCCCGGGGCGCGGAGAGACGCGAAACAACGAAAAGACGTATGACTTCGCCGCGCGGGCAGAGATACCGTAAAAAGGACAAAATCTTCTGTTATAGCGTTGGTAAGAACGACGTTATTCCCATCCGGAAACGCCCCGCACCTTCCGATAATGGCGTGCGTGCCTCACGAACCAGGGTTAACCGACAGGGCGCACGTCGGCCGAGCCGCCGGTGGCGAGGATAATGGCTGCCGTGTTGTCACGGTAGGGACAACCGGGCGCGGACTTCACGTTCCGCGCTGATCCCGTTCTCTAAAGTCCTGTCTTTCGGGATTACGCGTCACTTCGGCATCGCCTGGTCGGTCATTCTGTCCGCTGGGCACAATTCGTGCAAAAGTTTTCGCGGTTCGCGTTCAGGTTGTGGGAACTTCCGCTCCGGAAATCGTTAATCCGTGGAGGCAGTTTCTACGGCGCCCGTGCGGGCGCAGCCCGATTTCGATTCGCGCCCATTCCCGGCGGTACGCCGGGAGGTTTCTCTTGATCGCGCCACATCGCGCGTTTCGCCGCCGCTCTGCCCGCGCAGCGCGGCACTCTGGCGGCGCGCGGAGTCTGAGGAGGAGTATCGTGTCTAAGAAGATTCTGATGATCATTTCGGAGAAGGGGTACTGGGGGGAGGAGCTGATCGGCCCCCTGGAGACCTTCGATAAGGCGGGCTACCAGGTAGACTTCGCCACCCCCAACGGCAAGAAGCCCTTCGCGCTCCCGCCGTCCTACGACCCGACCTACCAGGACCCGCCGCTCGGGAAGCCGGTCACCTCGCCGGAGATGGCCGAGAAGGTGAAGGCGCTCCAGGCGTCCGACCGCCTGAACAACCCGATCGCGATCAAGGACCTGATCCCCGAGCGCCCGTACGTCGCAACGCCGACCTACCTGCGCGACCTCGAAGCGTACAACAACGCCGTCGACAAGCTGCGCGAGGAGGTCCTCTCCAAGTACGACGCCATGATCATCGTCGGCGGCTCCGGCCCCACGGTGGACCTGGCCAACAACGGGCGCGTCCATGACATCATCCTGGCGTTCAAGAACATGGACAAGCCCATCGGAGCGGAGTGCTACGGCGTGACCTGTCTGGCCTTCGCCCGCGATATGGAGAACCGCGAGTCCATCATCAAGAACAAGATGGTGACCGGTCACTGCAAGGAGTACGACTACAAGGACGGCCACGGCGTGATGACGGGTGCGGACCCGGACTCGTTCCACGACCTGAACTTCGGCCCGCCGCCGTACCCGCTGGAGTACATCCTGCGCGACGCCACCGCGCCCAACGGCCGCTACATCGGCAACTACGGCCACGAGATCTCCGCCATCGTCGACTGGCCGTTCGCGACCGGCCGCTCCACCGCCGACTCCTACAAGACCGGCGAGCTGATGGTCGAGATGCTGGAGAAGGGCCTCCGCCGCTACGGCTGGTAGGCTTAACCCCTCCCCCACCCCCTCCCCTCGGAAGGGAGGGG
>DATLHN010000456.1:0-1711 GCA_035539875.1 Armatimonadaceae bacterium | reverse complement strand
CGACGCGACCGGCAAGGGCTTCGGCGGCTACCTGTGCAACGTCACGCCCGAGCAGTACCGGGAGACCTTCCCGGACGGACTACCGGAGGCGATGGAGGGCTCCCGATTCCTCGCGCGCCACGGGGGCATCTTCGACAGCGTGACAACCGTCGAGCCCGCCGAGACCTATGCGGTACGCGCCGCGGCCGAGCACGCGATCTTCGAGATGCGCCGGGTCCACGACTTCGTGGAGGCGCTGCGCGACGGCGGCGAGGCGGCGATGGCGGGCGCGGGCCGCTGCATGGCGGAGGCGCACGCCTCCTACAACGCCTGCGGGATGGGCTCCAGGGAGACCGACCTGCTGGCGGACCTTGCGGCGGCGCGCGACGACGTGGCCGGGGCGAAGATCACCGGGGGCGGCTCGGGCGGCACCGTCTGCGTCCTCTGCCGGGCGGACGCCGAGGAGAGGGTGGCGGCCGAGGTCGCCACGGCGTACCTGGAGCAAACCGGCATCGCGCCGCGCGTCATCCGCGGCACGTCGCCGGGGGCGATGGCGACCGACGTCCGGCAGATCGGGCTCTGACGCCGCACCGCGAGGAGGAACCGGGAGGCGTCCCCACGGGTAAGAGTAAGAGGTAGTGGAAAGACGGACCGACCGACGCGCACCATGAACATGCACACGCCTGGCGCTGAACCCGATATCGTCCGGCTCTTTGCGGGCTTTTCGCTGGAGTTCTGCCTCGTGCTGATCGTCCCGTTCCTCTTCATCGTCGCGCTGTACTGCGTCTGCTGGGCGCTTCAGAACGGATGGCACGCTCTGCGAGCCGCCTCCCCGGACGCCCGCCGCTTCGCGCTGTGCCTGGCGGGCGCGGCGGCGAGCGGGGCCGTCTGCGTCGCCGAGTGCTCGCTCGGCCGGGAGATGCCGCTGCCGCGAGCCGCGCTGCTTATCGGCGCGGCCTTGTTCCTCGTCGCCACCGCCAGCCGCCGGGACGTCGCGGGTCCGTCGGCAGCGCACCCGCCCGCGCCGTGACGCGTCAGCCCCGCGCGGCGACGGCGGCGGCTGCGTAGGCGTCCAGCAGGTCCGTCACCGTAATCCCGTCGATCGTCATGCCGTCCAGGCAGCACTCCGCGATCGACAGCCCGCTCAGGTTCGCGTCGCGTATCGTCACGCGCCCCAGGCAGGCGTTGGTGATCGTCGCTCCTTCCAGCTTCACGTCCTCGAACACCGCGTCCGCCAGGTTCACGTCGCGGAACGTTGAGCCCGCCAGGCACGCGTTCTCGGCCGCGATCTTAGCCGTCGTCTCACGAATCTCCATCGCTTCGCCTTTCCTTGCCGGGGCAGCGGTTCCCCGCCCCCGTCCACCGGTGGTTCCCCAACTACTCTCCGGGGCGACGACCGTCCGGAAAGCGGCGGTTCCACGGCCGTTTGCAGGAAGACGAGCGCCCGGGCGCGTACATTATCCCGGCAACAATCCCGAACCCTTCCCTTCGCGCCCTCGCGGTTCAAACAACATTATGCTCCCAAGACCCGCCGAATACTACGTCGATAAGATGCGCGCGCTGCACGTGGCCATGCGCGACGACCTGCTGAAGCACCTGCGCGCGCAGGAGGAGGCCGCCACCGAGAGCGCCGCCGCGACCGACCTTTCCGGCGTCGCCGACGTGCGCGGCGGGGATACCATCTACCGCATCGACGCCCACAGCGAGGAGATACTGTTCGCGTTCTGCACCC
>DATLHN010000455.1:0-7271 GCA_035539875.1 Armatimonadaceae bacterium | reverse complement strand
CAAAGAACAGCGAGTCCTGCCGTGCTGCCTTCCATCCGCTGCGCCACCCTGTCGGCCGTTGCCGCCGCCGCCGCCCTGCTCGTGCCCGCCGCCGCCGCCCGCGCCCAGTCCGGCCCGGAGACGCCCCGGCGTCAGCTCTGGAACCTGTCTATCTACACCGGCGGCACCGCCACCGCCAGCAGCGACGTGCGCCTGCGGCAGTACGCCACCAACACCAACGCCACGTTCCACGACGTCAACTGGCGCGGCAAGCCCTTCACCGGCTCGATCTACTACGGCTACCGCATCGGCACCTTCTTCAAGCACGCGCCGCGATTCGGCATGGAGCTGGAGCTGAACCACGCCAAGGCGTACGCCAAGGTCGAGGAGGACCGCCGCGTCACCGGCACCTGGCAGGGGCAGCAGGTGGACGAGACCGCGCCGATGGACCAGCGCGTGCAGGAGTTCCGGATCACCAACGGCATCAACACGATCAGCCTGAACCTGCTCTACCGCGTCCCGGTCTGGACCTCGCCCGGCTTCCCGGACGGCCGCCTCCAGCCCTACACCTACGCCGGGCTCTCCTACTACCTGCTCTACGCCATCAACACCGTCAACGGCCAGGACAACGAGCCGCACGGCTACAAGCCGTCGGAGCCCCAGTGGGGCTACCAGCTCGGCCTCGGCATCCGCTACGGCATCACGCCGCGCATCAGCTTCTTCACCGAGGCCAAGTACACCGAGGGCGACGCGAAGGTGAGCATCGACCAGGGCGACGGCTTCACGTCGCTGCGCACGATGCACGCCATCGGCGGCCTCACCTACGGCTTCTAGCGCGGGCGGGCGCGCCCGCGCGCCCGCTGCCCCGCATTCACCCAGGAGGAACATCGTGAGCAGCAGCACAAGCAATGCTCCCGTGCGCATCGGCCTGACGGGCCTCGCGGTCATGGGGCAGAACCTGGCGCGCAACATCGCGCGCCACGGCTTCCCGATCGCCGTGCACAACCGCACCACCGAGAAGACCCGCGAGTTCGTGGCGGAGTACGGCTCCGAGGAACCGCTCGTCGCCACCGAGAGCGACGCAGAGTTCGTCGCCGCCATCCAGGCACCGCGCACCATCATCATCATGGTCAAGGCGGGCGCGCCCGTCGATCAGGTCATCGCCAACCTCAAGCCCCACCTGTCCAAGGGCGACCTGCTCATCGACGGCGGCAACTCGCACTACGACGACACCGCCCGCCGCATCAAGGAGCTGAACGCCGAGGGCTTCCTGTTCCTCGGGACCGGCGTCTCCGGGGGCGAGGAGGGTGCGCTGAACGGCCCGAGCATCATGCCCGGCGGCCCGCGCGAGGGCTACGAACGCGTCGCCGACATCCTGACCGCCATCTCGGCACAGGTGGACGGCACCCCCTGCTGCACCTACATCGGCGAGGGCGGGGCGGGCCACTACGTCAAGATGGTCCACAACGGCATCGAGTACGCCGACATGCAGCTCATCGCCGAGGCGTACGACCTGCTGAAGAACGCCGCGGGCCTCACCAACGACGAACTGGCGAAGGTGTTCGGCGAGTGGAACAGCGGCGACCTCGACTCGTTCCTGATCGAGATCACCGAGCAGATCTTCCGCACGAAGGACCCCGAGACCGGCGGCCACCTCGTGGATTCCGTCCTCGACCGCGCGCAGCAGAAGGGCACCGGCAAGTGGGTGTCGCAGAGCGCGCTCGACCTCGGCGCGCCCGTCACCGGCATCACCGAGGCCGTGTTCGCCCGCTTCCTCTCCGCCCGCAAGGACGAGCGCGTCGCCGCGGCGAAGGCGCTCTCCGGCCCGAGCGGGGGCACGTTCTCCGGCGGCGACCGCGACGCCTTCGTCTCCGCCGTGCGCGACGCGCTTTACGCCTCGAAGATCGTCGCCTACGCGCAGGGGTTCGACCAGATGCAGGCCGCCGCCCAGGAGTTCGGCTGGAAGCTCGACTTCGGCGCGCTCGCCACCATCTGGCGCGGGGGCTGCATCATCCGGGCGCGCTTCCTCGACCGTATCAAGGATGCCTACGACCAGGACCCGGACCTCGCGAACCTGATGCTCGCGCCCTACTTCAACGACGCCCTTAAGCTCGTCCAGGACCCGTGGCGCCGGGTCGTCGCCGAGGCGGTCACGCTGGGCATCCCGGTCCCCGCCTTCGCCTCGTCGCTCGCCTACTACGACGGCTACCGCCGCGAGCGGCTTCCGGCGAACCTGATCCAGGCGCAGCGCGACCTCTTCGGCGCGCACACCTACGAGCGCGTGGACAAGCCCGGCACCTTCCACTCCCACTGGGGCGAGTAAGCCGCGCCCGTCAGTCGGCCGGGTCCCCGACGTCCTCCACGGCGGCCGTGGCGGCGTCCGGGGCCCGGCTCTCGTCAGCCCCCTCCGCCCATCGGCTGGCGAGCGCGCCGCAGAGCACGAGCTGGAGCGGGTGGTAGATCATCAGCGGAAGCAGGATCATGCTCAGGCCCGGGTGCCCCGCGAAGATCAATTGCGCCATCGGCACGCCCGACGCCAGCGTCTTCTTCGACCCGCAGAACACCGCCGCGATCCGGTCCTCGCGCGAGAATCCGAGCGCGTCGCAGACCGCGCCCGACGCCCACAAAACGGCGTAGAAGAGGCCCGCCGACACCGCCAGCGACAGTATCAGCGGGCCGAAGCCCCGCCCCGTCCAGACGCCGCCCGCCACCGAGTCGCAGAACGACGTGTAGACCAGCAGCAGGATCGTCGCCCGGTCCGCCAGGTGGATGCGCTTCTTGTTGCGCACTGCCCACGCCCCGAGCCAGGGGCGCATTACCTGCCCGAGCGCGAGCGGCAGTACGAGCCACTTCACCAGGTCGAGGATGACGTCCCCGAGCGGCAGCGACTGGCCCCCGCTCTGGAGCACCGCCCCGAGCCAGAGGGGCGTCAGCACCACCCCGAGCAGGCTGGAGAGCGTCGCGTTGAAGACCGCCGCCGGGACGTTGCCGCGCGCCGCCGCCGTCATCGCCACCGACGACGAGACCGTAGAGGGCAGCGCGCACAGAAAGAAGAACCCCAGCCTCAGGTCTGGCGGCACCCACCGCTCCAGCGCGGGCGCGCTCAGGGTCGCGACAAGCAGCAGCCCGAGCAGGGGGAACAGCAGGTACGTGCACGCCTGTACCACCAGGTGGAGCCGCCACTTCAGCGTGCCCGCCTTCAGCGCCGCGAATGGCAGCGCGAGGCCGTGCAGGAAGAAGATCAGCGCCACCCCGAGCTTGTTCACGACCTCCGGGTGCAGGCTCCCGCCCTTCGCGCCCGGGCCGGGGAACAGGAACGCCAGCGCGACCGCCGCCGCCATCCCGATCAGGAACCCGTCCGGCCGGAAGCGTACCGGCCGCTTTGCCGCGGGGGGCGAGGCCGGAGAGTTATCGGGGCGCGGAAGCATGCAATCCGTACTATACCGCGCGCGCCGTTGTCCGGGCGAGGCGGGGGCCGGGAGCGGAACGGCGTCGTCCACTCCCGGCCCGTCCGAACCACCCGGTTGCCCGTTCGTTTACTTCCGACGGACGGCTATCGCGTGCGGGTCGGCGCGCTCGATCCCGTCTACGTTACCGGACCCGTCCGCCGTGTGGCTGACGCGCGCGATGCCCACGAACGCGCCGCTCCTTCCCCCTTGCGTCACCTGGAAGACGCCAAGCCCCGGCGTGCTGCCGACCGCGTTGTTGAAGCCCGGGTTGTTGCCGGTGAGCGGCCGGGGGCCGCGCAGCGTCGCGAAGATCCGGTTGCCGCTCGGCGAGATGTCCAGCAGGTCCGGCGCCGGGTCGCCGCTCAGCCCGGGAACGACCAGGCCGAACTGGTTGACCACGCGGTCCGTCGCCGTGTCCACCACGGTGACCTTGTTGGCGAAGCGGTCGGCCAGCCACAGGTACTTGCCGTGCTTGGTGGGCACCGCCCCGTGCGCGTCGACCGCCGAGCCGTCCTCGCTGTAGACCCACCCGGGCGCGGGGGTGTTCGGCGTCGCGGCGGGCGTCGGGGAAAAGCCGCTCATCGGCAGCACGTACAGGTCCGCGTGGGTCTGCGCGAGGGTGTCCGAGCCGGTGCCGGAGACGATGTACATCTTGTCCCCCACCTGCACGGCGACGCAGCCGGTCGGGTGGATGGTGGCCTTGTCGTACTCCGCCACGATCTGCATGGGCGTCGCCGCGCAGTCCACCACGAACAGGCCGCCGCCGCGCAGCGTGATGAACCCGTAGCGACTGTCCGCGCTGATGCCCAGGCATATCGGCGCGTTGTCGGGCCGCAGAGACGGGTCCTGGCGCAGCGCGCCGGAGGGCGTGGTTCCCGCCGCCGAGCTGAACCTGGCGGCGTTGTCGAGCGTGTAGGTGTTCGTGTCGTAATCGGTGTTGATGCGCTGGAGCAGCTTGCCGTTCTGGTTCGCCACCAGCACGAAGGAGCCGTCCGCGGCCGGGAAGGCGGCGTGCGACTGGAGCCCCACGTCCACGCACCCCACCGGGAGCCGCGTCGCCCCGTCGATGAACAGGACGTGGCCGGTGGTCACGTACGAGAGGATCGCGTGCGTGCCGGCCGCGTTGAAGAACATCATGTGCGGCCGCCGCCCGGGGCTGCCGGTCTGGAGGGTGAGGTCGCGGGCGAGGCCGCCCAGGTCGATTACCTCGGGCACGGCTTTGGCTGTGGCCCTGCCGTTCAGGGAGGCACCGTCGTAGACGTAGAGCGTGCCGCTGCCGTCGGGCGTCGTGTCCGACTGGTCTACCATCCAGACCTCGTAGCCGCCTTCGGCGTCCGGCTGATTGGCGCGGACGCCCACGGCCGCGGCAACGGCGACGGCTATTGCTACCGTCGTCACCAGCAATTTGCGCTTCATCGTCCCGTCTCCTTCCTGCAATGTCCGCCCCGCCGCGGCGGTAGCAGTCGAACGTGGTAGGAACCAAAGAAGGGGTGACGGAACCCATCGCGTGTCCGCCACCAGGCCGGAGGGTGTTCCACAGAGGTGTAGGCCGGGCGGTCGTGCATCTCGGTGGACGGTGGGGCGGTCCTCGACGAAACTCTCGCGACGGCCGCCCTCTGATGAGGTTGCCGGGACTGCGTTTCACCCGGTCTGCCGTAAATATTACCTGGTAGAGTGGAAAGCACGGAGGATAGCGACCACTTTCACGCAGGTTTATGGTGGATTATTTCCGGTGCGCCATGCGGGGCCGCCTTCAATTCGGCGGCGGCAGCACGAGGTCGAGCGCCTCTCTCATCGTCGCGCCCGCGCCCTCTTCCCAGAGGCGGTCGCAGGCCGCGACGCCGCCGAGCGCCCCGGCGATCTCCGCGCGCAGGACGTCGCGCTCCCGGACCTCGTCCGCCGTGAGCGGCCGGACGTCGCGCTCCCACGCGGAGGACGCGAAGCCCATGGTCCGGGCCGCGGCGGGCGCGTCCCCTGCCAGCAGGAGCGGGCGCGCGAGGTTCCAGAGCACGTTCATCAGGGCGTGGCGGTCGCCCAGGCGCTCGGCGGCCATCAGGCACTCCCGCCCCGTCCGCACCGCTTCCCGCCATTCCCCCCGGTACGCCAGGACGTCGATCATGTTTTGCAGGCAGAGACTGCGGAGCATGGGGTCGTCGCTCGCGAGCGACGCCGCCTCACAGGCGCGGTACAGCGGGAGCGCGCGATCCCAGTCCTGCCGTTCGTGGCACAGCACGGCCCGGTGCAGCAAGAGCAGCCGCTTTCCGCGGTGCCCCTCCGGGTAGAGCGGTTCCGCCGCGTCGAATAGAACGGGGGCCTCCTCGTAGGCCCCCGTCCGCGTCCGGACCACCCCCTTGCAGCGGAGCGCTTCCGCCCGGACGGACGGCTCGGCCGCCAGCTCCAGGCACCGGTCGAGGCTCTCCAGCGTCCGCGCCGCGGGCTCGTCGTACATCCCGGTCCGGGCGCGCATCATCCACGCTTCGGCACGCACCTCCGCGGGGGCGTCTTTCAACTCCGCCAGCGTCTCGTCCATGAGGGCGATGCCGCCCGCGCGGTCGTTGGCACGCTGGAGGACGATCGCCAGTTGGTGCGCCGCGCGCAGCCGCAGCCGCGGCTCGGGCGCGGGCAGGGCCAGGGTGCCTTCCAGCAGGAAGCGCGACCGCTCCACGCCCGCGAGCGCGGTCCACTCGGGGTACCCGGCGTCGGACAGGGCGTAGGCGTGCCCGGCCTCGCCGTCTTCCAGCGCGTACTCCCAGGCCGCCGCCGTGTTCTGGTCCCGGGGCGCGCCGCCGCGCCCGCCCCGGGTCAGGAAGTGCTCGCGGTAGCGCCGGCGTGCCGCGGGAGCGTCCTCCAGGCGCGGCGCGAGGAAGTCGCGCACCGTCTCCAGCATCGAGAAGCGCGTCTCGCCCGAGTCCGCCGCCGTCTCACTCGCCAGCCACGAGTCCGTCACCAGCGACTCCAGGCGGTCCCGGGCGTCGCGCGCGTCCGTGACCCCCGCCGCGTCGGCCGTGCTCCAGTCCCCGCGGAACAGGGCGAGGGGGGCCAGGAACGACTGCTGCGACGGCGAAAGCAGGTGCCAGCTCCACTCCAGGGTAGCCGCGAGCGACCGGTGCCGGTCGTCCTTATTTCCCTGCACGCCGCCGCGCCGCGCGAGCCAGTCAAAGCGGTTCTGCATCTCCTCGCGCATTTCCGCCACCGAGAAGGCCCGCAGTCGGGACGCCGCCAGCTCCAGCGCCAGCGGTATCCCCTCCAGATCGCGGCAGACCGCGGCGACGTCGGCCCGGTTCCCGTCCGTCAGGCAGTACCCCGGGCGCACCGACTGCACCCGGTCCAGGAAAAGCGCCACGCCCGGCCCTTCGGGCAACGGCTCCAGCGGATAAAGCCGCTCGCCGGGCACCGACAGCGCCCGCCGCGTGGTCACGAGACAGGTCAACCCCGGCAGGAGCGACAGGAGCGTCTCTACCACGATCGTCCCCCCGGTCTCGGCCAGGTGTTCCAGGTTGTCCAGCACCAGGAGTGTCGTCCGGTCCCCGACGTGCAGCGACAGCTGCTCCAGCGGATCGGCGGCCTCGGAAGCGGGGAGCGAAAGCGCGGAGCGGACCCGCCCCGGTATCTGCGCGGCGACCGCGCACTCGGCCAGGGAGACGAACGCGGCGTGGTCGAACGACGGCGCGCTCGTGCGAAAAACCTCCGCGGCAAGCCGCGTCTTGCCCATCCCTCCCATC
Organism: Armatimonadaceae bacterium; assembly: GCA_035539875.1. Classification (GTDB taxonomy): domain Bacteria; phylum Armatimonadota; class Armatimonadia; order Armatimonadales; family Armatimonadaceae; genus CALEKU01. The sequence goes on along the minus strand of DATLHN010000455.1, from coordinate 121 downwards.
CCGGTGAGCGTCACGAGGCGGTGGCGGCGCAGTAGCGCCGTCAGGTCCGCCCGCTCGGCCTCGCGCCCGAAAAAGGCGGTCAGGTAGGCGGGGGCCGCGGGGCGGTGGTAAGCGCCCGAAC
>DATLHN010000454.1:0-2452 GCA_035539875.1 Armatimonadaceae bacterium | reverse complement strand
GCACAGGCAGGTCAGCGTCACGCCGCCGACGCGCATGTGCATCTCGCGCGTGGCGGGAACCCCCGGCAGGGAGTCCCCCATCGCGCTCGAATGAACCTCGGAGTCGCCCTCCCAGACGCCGCAGAGGAGGGCGGACAGACCGTACCCGGACAGGGCGCTCCGCAGGACGGCGTCCACCGGGCCGTACGTGTTCCCGGCGGTGCCGGACGGAGCGCCCTGTCCGGGTACGGGCTGTCCGCCCTCCTCTGCGGCGTCTGGGAGGGCGACTCCGAGGTCCATTCCAGCGCGATGGGGGACTCCCTGCCGGGGGTTCCCGCCACGCGCGAGATGCACATGCGCGTCGGCGGCGTGACGCTGACCTGCCTGTGCGTCGCGATGCTCCGCCTGGCCGACCGGGGCGTCCTGAGCCTGGAGGACCGCCTTTCCCGCTGGCACCCCGAACTGCCCCGGTCCGGCGACGTGACCCTGCGGATGCTGGCGAACTGCACGTCCGGCTACCCCGACTACATCCTGTCCGCGCGCTTCCAGAACGACTTCTACGGGAACCCGTTCCGCGCTTTCAGCCCGGAGGAGCTGCTCGCGTACGCCCTGGAGACCTCCCCCCTGTACGCCCCGGGGACGGACTGGAACTACGCGCACACCAACTTCGTCATCCTGGGCGGCGTCCTCCAGAAGGTCACGGGCCAGTCCGTCGCCGCCCTGCTGAGGCGCGAGATCATTGACCCGCTGCGGCTGCGGGACACCGACTATTCCCTGACCCCCGAGATCCGCTCGCCCGTCCTGCACGCCTTTTCGCTGGAGCGGGGCGTCTTCGAGGACTCCACCTACTGGAACCCGTCGTGGACGTCGTACAGCGGGCTGCTGACTTCGAACCTTTACGACCTCGGCGTGCTGGCGCGGGCGGTCGGGACCGGGTCGCTCCTTTCCGCGAAGGCGCGCGGGGAGCAGGTCGCCCCGACCACCGTCGGCCTCGGCCGCAACCTGCCGGACCTGTACTACGGCCTCGGCGTCATCCTGATGAACACGTGGATGGTGCAGAACCCGCGCTTCGGCGGCTACAACCTGATCTTCGCGCACCTGCCGTCCCGGCGTCTGTCCGTCGTCGTCTCGGCGACCCGGGGGCCGACCAGCGACCCCGACACTGCCTACAGCACCCAAATCTTCAAGGACCTGGTCAACGTCCTCGCCCCCGACACCCCGATCCCGGAAGGAGTATAGGGAATGCTTCGCCTCTTCGACGACGCGCTTCTCGATTCGTTCGCGCAGCGGGCGCTGTTCGCGATCCCGTTCGGCGGCGCGGAGTTCGCCGAGTGCGTGACCACCGCCCGGCGGATCGGGGACGCCTATGACGAGGACGCGTGGCACCGGGAATGGACCGCGACCGCCGACCGCCTCTTCGGAGTCGCCGAAGCGTGCGCCGCGCGCGGCCACCGCGTCAGCGCCCGCGAAGCGTTCCTGCGCGCGAGCACGTACTACCACGTGTCGTATTTCCCGCTGTTCGGCGGCGCGCCCGTGGACCCGCGCCTCGCCGCCGCGTTCGGGCGCGAGGCGGAGTCGTTTCGGGAGGCCGCCGCCCGGTTCGACCCGCCCGGCGAGCCGGTGGAGATACCCTACGAGGGCACGACGCTCCCCGGCTACTTCCTGCGCTGCGCCGACGACGACACCGGGGACGCGGCCGTTCGTCCGCGCCCGACCCTGATCGCCACGAACGGCTACGACTCCACCCTGCACGAGATGTACTACTACCTCGGGGTCCCGGCGCTGCGGCGCGGGTATCACTGCCTGCTCTTCGACGGGCCGGGCCAGGGCCGCGCGCTCATCGAGCAGGGGCTCCCGGGACGCCCCGACTGGGAGCGGGTCGTGGGGCCGGTGGTGGACCACCTGGTGACGCGGCCGGAGGTGGACCCGGCCCGCATCGCCCTCATGGGCTGGAGCCTCGGCGGCTTTCTCGCGCCGCGGGCGGCGAGCGGGGAGCCGCGCCTCGCCGCCTGCATCGCCGACCCGGGGCAGTTCGACCTCGCCCTCGGGATGAAGGGGCTGCTCGCGGGGTTCGGCGTGCCGCCGGAGGAGGTCACGAAGTTCCCCGAGATCGCCCCGGCGGTCCTGGACCGGGTCTGGGAGCGCGCCCTGTCGGACCCCGGCCTCGCCTGGCGGCTCAGGAAGCGGGCGCTCTGGGTGCACGGCGTGGAGACGTTCGCCGACTACCTGCGCGTGCTGTCGGCCTACTCGCTGGCGGAGCGGGCCGCGCTGATACGCTGCCCGACGCTGGTCTGCCAGGCGGAGGGCGACCGCATCGGGGCGCAGGCGGGACTGCTGTACGACGCGCTGACCTGCCCGAAGGCGTTCCTGCGCTTCACCGCGGAGGAGGGCGCGGGCGACCACTGCGAGATGCCGGCGCGCGCCCTGTTCAGCCAGCGCGCCTTCGACTGGCTCGACGAGACGCTGGCGAGGG
>DATLHN010000453.1:0-3933 GCA_035539875.1 Armatimonadaceae bacterium | reverse complement strand
CACTGGAGGGGTGGCAGGAGACGCGGCTCTGGTGCCCCGCCTGCGGCGCGGCCTTTCTGGAGTGTCGCTTCGACCGGGACGCCCGGGGGCGCTGCACGTACTTCGCGGTGCGCTGCGAGGTGTGCCGGGACGACCTCGGGGTGGACTTCACCACAGGCTTCGGCGCGATCGACCCGGCGGCACTTCTCTCGGATGTGAAAGGCTGCAAGCCCGCGCTCAACCGCCTGAACCAGTGGTGGGGCGATTTCATGGAGCGGGGGGTCGCGACGGGCGCGTCGCTTTGCGGGAAGTGCGGCGGCGAGACTACCGTCACGACCGACCCGCCCAATTCGGTGCCTGCCTGGCTGCGCGACCTGCGCGGGGTCTACTCGATCTGCGCGCGCTGCCGCCGCCCGATGTGCCTCACCGCCGAGGGGCGCGCCTTCCACACGCCGGAGGCGCGCGCCTTCTGGCGGCGGAACCCGCGCATGCGCATCCGGGACGGCCGGGACCTAAGCTACGCGGGGCGGGCCGCGGTTTCGGTCACCATGGAAAGCGTAACGGATAGCGCGACCCTGGACGTCGTCCTGTCGCGCGACACGTTCGCGGTCCTGAATCCGGGAGAGAATTAGGGCGCTCCGCTGGTCGTGAGCGCCGGTCCGAAGCGGGCCGCGAGAGCCCGCACGCTTCTGTTCATCCAGAATCAGCCAGAAGGAGAGTTCGTCATGCCGCAGTATCGCACCGCGCGCGCCGTCCGGCGCGCGCCGTCCGGGTTCACGCTCATAGAGCTTCTCGTTGTAATCGCGATCATAGCGATTCTTGCCGCCATTCTTTTCCCGGTCTTCGCGCAGGCGCGGGAGAAGGCGCGCAGCACCTCCTGCCTTTCCAACCTGAAGCAGATCGGGACCGCCGTCACGCAGTACGTCCAGGACTACGACGAGACGTACCCGCTCGCCTACTCGCGCAGTGTCGGTCTGGGCTGGCAGACGAACTACCTGACCTACGTCCCCGCCGGGTGGGCGTTCGGGGTCAACGCCGGGTACTGGCGCGACCTGTCCGTCTGGAGCAATTCGACGCAGCCTTACCTGAAGAACTACGGCGTGCTGACCTGTCCCTCCGCGGAGGAGGTGGAGCTCGCGGGGACTCCTCCTGTACTGGTCGGGGGACCCGGCCAGCCGGTGAACGTCACCTACACGCTGAACGCGGAGATGAGTTCCATCCCCGAGAACCTGATCACCAACCCGGCGTCCGTTCCGGCGATGTGGGAGGGCTCCGGCAAGGCCGGGTTCAAGGGCTTTTCGCACAACAGCACCGCGCTGTACTGCCCGGTCGGGACCGAGCCCTGCACCTACGTGCCCGTTACCCCGGCAAACTCGTGCACGGGCGCAAACGGCGACTTCACGCAGTCGATCATCTGGGGTTCCGGCAACCGCGCGCAGCAGGGGACGCACTGGATTCACACGCAGGGCGGAAACTTCGTGTACGCCGACGGGCACGCGAAGTGGGTGCGCCTCGGCACCGCGATCGCTCCCGCGACCAACAACGGCCCGAGCGTCCTGACCGACCCGTGGCGGCAGTATGACGACCAGGGCTACGCCATCGCGCACGATGATGGGGCCGTCAATTACAGCGCCTACAGCGACGGGTGCCACAGCCTGGTGCTCGGCCCGGACCGCCCGTTCTGACGCGCGAAAAGGAGACACGGATGACAAAGGCATTCACACGCGGCGCGGGCGCGCTCGGACTCGCGCTCCTCGCCATGAGCGCCCTCTCCTCCTGCTCGAAGCCGGAGGAGGAACCCGACCCACTCCCGTCCGGGCAAAACCCGGCGGCGCTTGTCGCCCCCCAGAACTCGAGGATGGCGGGCAGGGCTGCCGCCCGGCCCGCCGCACCGGCGGCCCGCGGCGGCAACATGCCCACCCAGGCGCAGATGCAGCAGCCGTAGGCGGGCGAAGGGGCCGCGCGGAATCCGCGCGGCCCCTTTCCCCTTCCATGTTCCCTCAGCCGCCGGTGACGACGACGTTCTGCGGGCGGCCCGCCAGGAACGCCTCGATGTTGTCGGCGGTCGTCTCCCGGATGCGGCGCACCGCCTCGCGCGTGTTGTAGGCCACGTGCGGGGTCAGGATCAGGTTGGGCCGGTCGCGCACCAGCGACTCCCCGATATCGGCGAGTCTGTCCTCGTTCTCCAGCACGTCCAGGCCCGCGCCGCACAGGCGGCCACTATCCAGCGCGGCGAGCACCGCGGCGGTGTCCACCAGCCCGCCCCGGCTCGTGTTGACCAGTAGCGCCCCCGGCTTCATCTTCGCGACCGCGTCCGCGTCCAGCAGGTGCCGGGTCGAGTCCGTCAGCGGCGCGTGCAGCGTCACGATGTCCGAGCGGGCGAGGAGTTCCTCGAGCGGGACGTAGGAAAAGTCGAGCAGTTCTGCGTAGACGCGGTTGGGGTACGGGTCGGCGGCGAGGATCGTCATGTGGAAGCCCCGCGCGATGCGCGCGACGTGCAGCCCGATGCGCCCCATCCCCACGATGCCGACCGTCTTCTCCTTCAGGTCGAAGCCCTGCGTCCCCTCCGGGCGGAAGTCGCCCGATTTTCCCCGCAGGTACGAGAGGTGCAGGTTGCGCGCGAGCGCGAGGATGAGCGCGAACGTGTACTCGGCGACCGTGTTCTCCCCATAAGAGGGGACGTTGCAGACCGTCACCCCCTCCTGCGCCGCCGCGCTCACCGCCACGTGGTCGAAGCCGGTCGAGCGCGTGGCGATCAGCCGCAGGCGCGGCAGTGCGGCGACCGCGCGCGGCGTCACCCGGTCGTGGACGAAGACGCAGAGGCACTCCGTCCCGGCGTTCCCCGGGTCGGCCGCCCAGTCGTCGTCCGCCGCCCCGGGGTGGAAGCGCAGGTCGTGCCCCGCGAGCCGCTCCCGGAAGTACGCCTCGTCCTCCGCCGTCGCACTGACCACCGCAATCTGCATCGTGTCCGCCTTCCTTACCGCGTCCGGGCGATCGGGAAGGCGTCGCCGAAGTCGCGAAGCAGCGGGCAGGAGGGCGTCTGCCGGTTCTGCGTGAGCGCCGGGACGCGCGCGCGCAGGTAGGCAAGCATCTCCTCTGCGGTGACTACGCCGTCCTTGCCCGCCCCGGCGATGTCCAGGTCCGCCTTCCCCTCGCCGATCGCCTCCACGAGCGCGCGGGTGAACGCCCCGTGCTTCTCGCTGTCCAACTCGTAGGAGAGTTCACTGCCCCGGCTGGACGAGAAGACCATCACCCCGGCCCGCTTCGCCAGCAGCTCCGCCATCCGCTCGCCGCTCGCCTGCTGCCCCGCCCCGAGCGCGTTGCCCGAGTGGCAGGCGTCCAGGAACAGGAGGACGCGCCGCGCCTTCACCCCCGCCAGCGTCGTCTGGAGCGCGGTCCAGGGCAGGCCGGTCTTGCGCACACTGTCGGCGGTCAGCGGGTCGATCTCGTGCGTGGCGAAGAAGTACTCCCCCTCGGTCGCCTGGATGCCGTGTCCGGAGAGAAACAGGGCGACCGTGTCCTTCTCCGACGCCGCTTCGAGCAGCTTGAAAAGGGCGGCGCGGACGTTCGCCGTGGTCGCCTGGTCGTCGTACAGCACAGTCGTCTCGATGGCGTCGTAGAGTCGCGCGCCGCCCGCCTTCCAGAGGTCACCGAACGACGCGGCGTCGCTGTGCGCGTACTTCAGGTCGAACTTAGAGTTCTTATAGCGGCTGACCCCGACGCCGAGGACGTAGAGCTTGCCGCCGAGTTTGCCCTGGGCCGCGCCGCCCGCCGCCCCGCCGCGCAGAAGGCGTATCTGCTCGCGCCCGGAGAGGTCGCCCTCGCCGTACGCCACCGCGGTCACGGTCACCGGGTCGTCGCCGGGCGGCACCGCCACCTTCGCCTCGAACGTCTGCTCGACCGTGTGCCCGGTGGGAATCGGCTTCGAGCCGAGCTGGATGGGCTTGGAACCCA
>DATLHN010000452.1:0-1962 GCA_035539875.1 Armatimonadaceae bacterium | reverse complement strand
CGCCTACACCACTCCCTCTCCCTCGGGCGGCCCGCCGCCGCCGCACGCTTCCGCCCCCGGAATCGCCTGCCGGCCCTCGCGGATGCCGCGCCGCAGCCGGGTCATCAGGCCGATCATCAGCTCCTTCTCCTCGGGCGAGAGTTCGGACAGCAGTTCGGCGAGGATCTGGCGGCGGCGCGGCAGCGCCTCTTCCAGGAGCGCCGCGCCGTGCGCCGTCAGTCGGGCGCGCGTCACGCGGCGGTCGCCCGGGTCGCCGCCCACGTCCCGCCAGATCAGCCCCTGCTTCTCCAGCCGGTCCGCCAGCCCGGTCACGTTCGCGCGCGTCACCACCAGCCGCCGCCCCATCTCGCTGAGCGGCAGGCCGACCTCCCCCGAGTCGCGCAGGACCAGGAGCGCGTTGAGCTGCGCGGCGGTCAGGTTAAGCTCGCGTAGCCCGCGGTTGGCGTGCGGGGTCAGCGCGGCGCTCGTCCGGAGCACGTTGTACACGAGCAGGGCGTCTATGTCCTGCGTCGGGGGTTCCGACTCGCCGTCCCGCTCGCTCTCGTCCCCGTCCCTCATGGCACTCCTTAGTATTATCCCGTTCTCTTCCGGTGTTATACCGCCATTGTCAATACGTTGACAATCGACATTCCGCTCCCAGGTGCGAGCGCCCGGCCGCGAATCCCCGGTGGTACAATGGGCTGTGGCTGGCGGGCAGGACAGCGGACGGAGCGGCGGCAGCGACGGCGACGGTCGCGGCGACGGTCGCGGACTCTGGCGCGTCGAACTGCTGGGCGGTCTGCGCGCGGCCTTCTTCCCCACCCCCGACGCGCCCGAGCCGACCCACTCCGTGGAGCGGTTCCAGACGCAGCGCACCGGCCTGCTCCTGGCCGCGCTCGCCCTTGATGTTACCTCCGCCGCGGCGCGCCCGCGCGACGAGATAGCGGGTCGCCTCTGGCCGGACGCCGAGTCCGGCGCGGCGCGCGAGCGGCTGAGCCAGGCGCTCTACTGGCTGCGCCAGCGCCTCGAAGGGGATGTCGGCCGTCCGCCCGGCTCCGCCCTCGCCGCCGACCGCCACAGCGTGCGCCTCATCCCCGAAGCGGTCGAGACCGACGTCTCCCGGTTCGAGCGGGCGGTCCGCGAAGGGCGCTGGGAGGCGGCGGTGCGCGCGTACGCCGGGCCGCTGCTCGCGGGATACCCCGACGACGAGTGGGTGTACCTGGAGCGGCAGCGGCTCGCCGAGTCCTACCGCGGCGCGCTGCGCTCGGCGGCGGAAGCGGCGGACGCCGCGCGGCGCCCGGGGGACGCCGCCGCGTACCTGCGCCTCGCCCTGCGCGAGGACCCGCTCGACGAGACCGTGGTCGCGGACCTCATGGGCCTGCTCGCCCGCCAGGGGAGCGTCTCCGCCGCCCTGCGGGAGTACCGCGCGCTCGGCGAACGCCTGCGCGAGGCCTTCGACGAGGAGCCCTCCCCCGCGCTCCAGGGTCTGGCGCGGAGCCTGCGCCAGCAGACGCCCGCGCTGCCGGACGTCTCTCTGCCCGCGCCCCCGGGGACGGGCGCGGCAGGCGCGGCGGCAGCGGAAGCGCCGATCGCGGGCACGCTGCCGCCCGCCCTGACCCGGTTCTTCGGGCGCGAAACGGAAATCGCAGCCGTGATCTCCGCGCTCGACGCGGGCCAGGCGCGCCTGGTGTCCCTGCTCGGGCCGGGCGGGAGCGGCAAGACCCGCCTCGCCCTCGAGGTGGCGCGGCGGCTCCCGTCGTCGCGCTTCGCGCCGATCTTCGTGCCGCTGGAGCACGTGCCGGACGCCCGGCGTCTGCTGCCCGCCCTCTACCAGGCGGTGTCGCCGCCCGGGGAGCCGCGGCGCGAGGACGCCCAGGCGATGTGGGACGTGCTCCAGCGGCGACTGACGTGCGCCAGCCCGGAGCCGGGTGCGCCGCCGCGCCGCACGCTGCTCGTGCTCGACAACGCCGAACAGCTCGCCGA
>DATLHN010000451.1:0-5624 GCA_035539875.1 Armatimonadaceae bacterium | reverse complement strand
CCAGGACCCGACCATGTCGAGGTAGCGGTTGCCGTCCACGTCGTAGAGGTACGGCCCCTCGCCGCGCTCGATGAAGAGCGGCTGCCCGCCCACTCCCTTGAACGCCCGCACGGGCGAGTTCACCCCGCCCGGAATCACCTTCACCGCGTCGTCGTACAGCTTCCTGCTCCGGTCGCGCCGGAGCGTCGTTTCCCGTTCGGCCATGCGCTCATTGTACCGTCCGTGGTACGCTAACAGGACCCCATGAGGACGAGCAAAACCATTCCCCTCGACAATAACGGCGACGTGCGCGCCGCGGTAAATCCGGCGTACGGCGCGGCGATCTCCTCGCTCCAGTGGCGGCGGAACGGACATTGGCACGAACTGCTCTACCGCCCGGGGTACGCGGGCGGCGATGACGGCTGGCGCGGGCAGGCCCCGTGGCTCTGGCCCGCCGTGGGACGCCATTTCACCCCCGAGCAGCTCGCCGCTGAGGATAGCCCTCAGCAGGCGCGCCTGCGGATCGACGGCAAGGACTACCCCCTGCCCCGCCACGGCTTTGCCATGGACAGCGGGTGGAAGGCGGTCGAGGCGCGCCCGGACCGCGTCCGGTGCCGCCTGACGGACGGCGAGGAGACGCGCCGCGTCTACCCGTTCCCCTTCGCGGCGGAGATAGAGACGGCGCTGCTGCCCGACGGAGTCCGCGCCCGGTTCACGGTGACGAACCCGGGCGACCGGCCTCTCCCCTTCGCCGTCGGCAACCACCTGACCCTCGCCCTGCCGCTCCCGGACGGTTCGGAGGAGGCGGACGCCCGCCTGGAAACGGCGGCGAAGGCGGAGTTCCGCCGCGTAACGCCCGTCGGCTTCGAGGGCGCGCCGCTCGCGACCCGCCCCGACGGAATGCCGCTCACCGACCCACTCGCCGAGAACGCCATCATCGCCGGGTTTACCGGCCCGGAGGCGGCGCTGACGGTCGCCGGGCGCGCCTGCCGCGTCACCGTAACGCAGCACTCGGACGACCTGGCCGCCGCCGGCCTCGGCCCGGACGCCTACCGGTTCGTCCTCTGGGCCGACCGCAAGAAGCGGTTCTTCTGCCCCGAGCCCTGGCTCGGCGTCCCGAACGCCGTCAACACCGGCCAGCACCGCGCCACCCTCACCCCCGGCGCGACCTTCGCCTGGGAGATGACGATACGGCTCAGCGGCTAAGCCCCTTCCCCCGCGCACCGGTAGACGGGGAGTTCAGCACGTACACGCGCTTCCGGGTGCGGGCGAGCACGGAGCCGCCCGCGTCCAGCGCCTCGGCCTCGATCAGATACTCGCCGTCCGGGTAGCGGGTCGTGTCCCACGTCAGGTTGAACGGCGCGGCGTTGGTGAAGCCCTTCGGCTCCCCCTCCACCCACAGGCGGACGTAGGCGACGTTCGCGGCGTTCGTCGGGTTCGCGTTCACCGCCAGGCGTCCCGTCACCAGCGGCATCTCGCCCCTGCGGGCGGCGGCCAGACGGCGGGCGGCGTACTGCTTCGCGGCGGCCTCGGCGACGTAGGCGGCGCGCTCGCGCGTCAGGGCCGGGAGGCGCAGGCGGAACGCGGTGACGCCCTGCGTCGAGGTCCGCTTGATCCCCTTCGCCTTCCACCAGCGGGTCAGCCCCGTCCCCGTGAAGGCGTCCAGGCGCGCGCCGACGACGGCCGGGAGCGGCTCCCACGGCCCGCCGTCGATCGCGCAGTCGACTATCCCGGTCGTGTCCGGGTCGCTTCCCCAGCCGAGACTGACGGCGTCCCGGAACAGCGGCGCGGTCCCCTCCAGCTCGCGCTTGCGCGGGCCGGGCGAGCCGAGCGTCATCACCATCGGCGCGCCCGCCTCCTCGGTACGGGCGTTGTGCCAGACCGGGGAGATCTGGAAGCCGCCGCGCCGCTCGGGACCCTCGCCCTCCGGCAGTTTCGCGTCCACGGGCGCGGTCGAGACCGTGATGACGCCCGTGTGGGCAGTGTTCAGCCTCCCGACGCCCGTGTAGGCCGTGCCGTCGAATCGCCCGACGCCCTTCACCGGCAGGAGGACGGTGGTAAGCTGCTTCTTCTCGCCGCTCGCGAACGTCGCGGTCACCGCGCCGCCCGCCCGGTTCTCGAAGACGACTTCCGTGAGGCTGTCGGACGGGGCGGTGACCGGGATGACCAGCGTTTCGCCCCCTGCGCTCGGCTTGAAACCGGGCAGTATCGGGTTCGTCTTCCCGCCGCCGGGGGCGACGACGTACACCCGGTTGCCGACCTGCGGGGCGAGCTCGCGGAAGACGCTCTCGCCCGCCGGGACGTCGACGAAGATGCCCGCCGAGCCGGGCCGGTGGCCGCCGTAGCCCTTGTTCGCCTTGTTGTCGGACGCCCCGGCGTACTCGCGCGGGTCTATCGAAAGGATCAGCGGGGCGTGGAGGCGCGGGTCGGGGCCGCTCGTGCGGATGCGGATGCCGTGCACGGCGACCGCGGCGACCGTCCCGGGGTCGGCGTACTCGGCGGCGATGTACCCCTCCTTGGTCGTGCTGGCGGGAATCAGCACGCGCCCGAGCAGCCGCCACGTTTTGCCGCCGTCGGTCGAGACCTGCACCGCCCCGTCGGGCTTGTTCGCCACGCGCAGGCGGTGCAGTTCGACGGTACCGGCGGCGGCGTCCGTCGCCTGGAAGGCGGCGGCAGCGGTGGCGCACAGGCCGGGCGAGAGGGCCGGGGAAGCGGCGGGAAGTCCGGCCAGCAGCAGGGTCAGGAGGGTACGGCGCGTGGGTAAGCTCACGCCGTTATGGTACCACCCGGCCGAAACCGGGGCGGTCTAATGCCCGTCCAGCTTGCCCTTCGGAACGGTGATCGTCGCGACCGGCCCGGTCTTCCAGCGCGGCTTCTCCAGCAGCGAGGCCCACGTCTGACCGCCGTCGGTCGAGAAGTTGACGTCGTTTCGGTGGTACTGGATGGCGTACGCGACCCGGTGCTCCCCGGTCGTGTTCGGCCCCGAGCCGTGGACCGTCAGGCGCGAGAACGCCACGCAATCGCCGGGATCCATCAACACCGACACGAACTCCTCCGGCTGGAACGTGATCGTCCGGTGGCTGTCGCCGTCGGGCGACTGCGCGGACGGGAGCGTGCCGTGCATGTGCGAGTAGGGAACGACCTTCAGGCAGCCGTTCGCCTCCGTCATCGGGGTCAGCGCGCACCAGAGATTGATGCCCGGCCCGTCGAAGCGCGTGTACTGGTTGTCCTGGTGGAAGTGGAACTCCCCGCCCCCGCCGCCCGACTTGACGGCGGTGAACGGCATGTACAGAGTACTCGGCCCCTCCATCAGCGTCGCGGCCACCGCGAGCAGTTCCGGGCTGTTCGCCAGGCGGTCGATCCGCCCGCCCGCCAGGTACTCCGTGGTCTGCTTGAGCTTCGTCGTCCCGAGGCCGATCTGCTCCATGATCCCCATGACCTCGGCCTTCAGGTAGGCGGCGAAGGCCGGGCTCAGGAGTCCCTTCAGGACGACGTAGCCCTCCTCTTTGTACTGTTTTAGCTCCTCCGGGCTGATCTGCCGGGGGGCAATGTCGGTGGAGTTTTCCGCGGTCGCAGGCATCTTTGGCCGCCTTTCACAAAGGAGATATCGGCATTGTAACCCGCCGCCGCCCGCGCGCGAAATGGACGAACTGACCGCGCTTTGGTACTATCTATCCACGCACATGCCCGACGGTGACCTCGTGTTCCTCCACAGCAACTGCGACCCCCAATGCGCGGCGCGGGTGGACAAGCTCTTCGACGGCTACTGGACACTCCAGTTCGGCGAGTCCGGCGGCGTCGAGGTCTGGTACGACTCCGAGCGCCACCTGCTCGCCGGTCCCGCGCGCGCCTGGTTCTGGCCCGCGTACCCCGGCCCCCACATTCGCTTCCACGCCGCGCCGGGTCGGTCCCACTGGCACCACCGCTACGCCGCCTTCCAGGGACCGCGCGTCGCCCGCTGGGTCGCGGACGGCGTCTGGCCGACCGGCCCGCAGCCCGCGCCCGGCCCGCCCGCCGAGTACGCCCGCCGCTTCGACGAGTTGCTGGCCCTGATCCGCGGCGCGGACCGTCGGTGGAGCCAGGCGCGCGCCGCCAACCTGCTGGAGGCGTTCCTGCTGGAGCTGGCCGCCGCCCGCGAAGCCACGGCCCGGCCCGAGACCGCCGCTCCGTGGCTGGACGCCCTGCTGTCGGGTCCGGACGGTGCGGAAGCGGTGGAGGATTACGCCGCCTTCGCCCGCGCCCACGGGATCAGCCTCTCCACCCTGCGCCGCGTGTTCCGCGACGCCACGGGGGTCCCCCTGCACGCGTACGCCCTCCAGCGGCGCGTGGCCCGCGCCCGGACGCTGCTCGGGGAGACCGACCTGCCCGTCAAGGTTATCGCCGACCGGCTCGGCTACCGCGACGTCTACTTCTTCACGCGGCAGTTCCGCCGCCACGTCGGTGTCCCCCCCGCCGCCTACCGCCGCAGTCGCCAGACCTGACCAAAAAATCCGCTCGCTCGCTTCGGAATCCCTATAATCCGCAGGAACATTCGCCGACAATCAAGATTGTCTGTTGAAAGTGCATGCGGTATCGGCGGGTGGATGGGGTCAGGAGTTTCTCGGAGTATCCACGAGGAAAATCGCGGCATGTATCAGGTTGTCATCTACAACTCGGCGGGTAAGACGGTAGAGGTGGCGGAAGGCTTCCGCTTCGCCTTCGCGGCCCAGCGGCACGCGCGGCGGCGCGCCGAAGCCCTGCGCAAGGGCAAGGGCAGTGGGTACGACTCCGGCTACCTGATGAAGTCCCAGGCGGAAATCCTTCCGTGCCGTGACGCCTCCGGCCAGGTGAGCGGCTTCGTGGTCGGCAAGGACGTGGCCGAAGCGCTCGCAGCGTCCCCCGCGGACGATTTCCTCACGATGATGGACCGCAAGACGCGCGGCTGCCGCGTCGCCTACACGGTCGCCATCGAGAAGCTCGGCGCGAGCCCCGCCGCCGCCCGCTCCGAATCCTCCCCCGCGCCCGCGCAGCAGCACGGCCTTTCGCTCTCCCCCGTCCTGGAGCGCCGCTCTTCCTGAAGCGGGCCTCCCAACGGAACGTCTTCCCGTGCCCGCCCCGGCGTGATAGCCTGAGGGCGGGCATGTCGTTTTCCGACCCTGAGCACACTCCCGAGGCGCGCCTGCGCGCGAAGGCCGCCGCCCTCGGCTTCGACGCCGTGCGCTTCACGACGCCGGACCCGCCGGGTCATGGCGCGCACGTCGCCGCATGGCTCGCCGCCGGGATGCACGGCGCGATGGGGTACCTGGAGAACCGCGCCGAACTGCGCGAGGCCCCCCTCTCCGACCCGCGCCTGCTCGACGGCGCGCGCTCGGTCGTCGTCCTCGCGGTGTCGTACACGCCCCCCGCCGGGCAGATTCCGCCGCACGCCCAGCCCCCCCGCGGCACCGTCGCCCGCTACGCGCGCGGCGACGACTACCACGACGTCCTGCGCGGGATGCTGAACGAGCTGGGGGCGTGGGTCGAGGCAGAGTGGCCGGGCGAGAGGGCGCGCGGCTTCGTGGACAGCGGGCCGATCCGGGAGCGGGAGCTGGCGGCGCGCGCGGGGCTGGGCTGGCAGGGAAAGCACACGAACCTGATCTCCCTGGACCTGGGCAACTTTTTCTTCC
>DATLHN010000450.1:0-15006 GCA_035539875.1 Armatimonadaceae bacterium | reverse complement strand
TTACCCGCCCTCTGAGGAGATGCGGGACGCCATACGCGCCGGGGATATCGCCGCCGTCCGCCGTCTCTTCGCAGACGGGTTCAGCGCGCACTCCGTCGACGGGAACGGCACGCCCTTCTTCCTCCACGCCGTCGAGCGCGGGCTGATCGACATCGTGGAAGCGTTCCTGAACGCGGGCGCGGACTCCAACGTGACGGAGGCGGACACGGGGGAGACGCCGCTCCTGACCGCCGTGATCTGCGCGCAGCCCGCGGTCGCGGAGCTGCTCATCCGGCGCGGCGCGATGGTCGACACCCGGGACCGGGACGGCTGGACGCCGCTCATGCACGCCGTGGACGGCTCCGATCCGGACGCCGTCGCCCTCCTGCTGCGGCACCGCGCGGACGCGCGGGCGGAGTCCCCCGAGGGCGACACCCCCCTCTCGATAGCCGAGCGCATCGCGGACGACGACCCCGAGGACTCCCAGGCCCGGCAAACCCTCTCCCTGCTCCGGCAGGCGCTGGACGCGCCCGCGTAAACCCCGCATAGCAGGCAACCTGTCTCCAGTCAGATTTCCCGACGGCAATAGGTCGCCGGGCATACCGGACCATCCGCCGATGGCCCCGCCGTTCGCGGCGGATACCCTTCTCACGGCGCGGGCGAAAAACACAACCGAACGCCCGCCCGTCCACGGAGAACCGTGGGAAGGAGACACACCATGTTGACGCGACGACGTTTCACCGCTCTGGCACTGGTCGGCCTCTCGGCCGCCGCCATCCTGGCCCTTGCCCCAGAGGCGGGGGCGCAGGGAGCGGATGCCGCCCCGGGACATTCCCGCTACCGCATCCGCTACGACAGCATCGCCGACACCCGCGAGGGACGGTTCGTCGGCTTCACCACGCCCGCGATCAACGACCGGGGGACCGTCGCCTTCCTGGGCTACCCGTCCGGCGACGGCGCGGGGGCGGGGATCTTCACCACGAAGAACGGCCGGCACTTCAAGACGATCGTCACCTCGGACCACCCGACGCTCGTGGCGTTCGGGCCGCCGTCCATCAACAACAGGGGCCTGGTCGCCTTCGAGGCCGTCCACCGCTGGGACGGCAGCAGCGACAGCGGCGTCTACGCGGGTTACGGCCCGGACTCGCTCGCGGCCGTCGCCACCACCGAAGGCGATTCGCCCTTCATCAACTTCGGCATGCGGGTCAGCGTCAACGACGGGGGAAAGGTCGCGTTCCACGCGTACCGGCAGATCGCGGGGGCGATCTCCACCGGCGTCTTCCTCGGCGGGCCTTCGGGGACCGTCCACCCCGTCGCCACCACGACGACCCACCCCGAGTTCGCCAGCTTCAGCGACGCGCCACACCTCAACAACGCGGGCGTCGTCGCCTTCCGCGGCGTCCGCACCTTCGCCGAGGGCAGCACGCAGGCGCTGCTCGCCGGTCGCGTCCTGTGGAACGGCGCTCCGCAGTTGAGCGTCCTCTTCGACAACCGCGCGCCGACCATCCTCGGCGGCTTCGGCGACTCCCCCTACCTGACAGACGGAGGCACCCTGGCCTTCGGCGGCGTGATCAAGGGCCGCCCCGCGGGCCTCGGCGTCTTCACCTCGCCGCTCGACGGCACGTTCGAGACGCACGCCACCACGCGCGACGAGCCGTTCGGCGTGCTGCGCGACCCGGCGGTGAACGACCGCGGCCTGGTGGTCTTCCCCGCCATCCGGACGGCGGCCGCGGGCGGCGGCAGCGCCCTCTACGCGAGGATACCCGGCGTGGACGCGCCGGTCTGCATCGCCGAGCGTGGCCAGCAGTTCTTAGGCGGCGAGGTGGAAAGCGTCAGCTTCTTCCGGGGACTGAACGAGAAGAACCAGATCGCCTTCCAGTACCGCCTCACCAACGACGCCGAGGGCATCGCCGTCGCCCGGGTCCACCTTCCCGACGACAGGGACTATTAGTACAGGGCGATAACCAGCGCGACATTCGGAATGATTCTGAACGACTGTTATCAAGGACCGGGGGTACATAGTCCCCGGTCCTTCCCATACGCAACCGGGGCGGGGTGAGCGGTGTCACACGGTCATGGCTGAAACGGAAACGAAGCAAGCGGAGGCACAGAAGCCGATGACGCTGACCGCGTTCGTCGGGGAGAACGACAAACTACTCACCGCGCTTGGCGTCTTCACGGGCCTGATGATCTTCGCTCAGGCGCTGCCGCTCAAGGGGATCGCGGTGATGCTGTCGGTGATCTTCTTCACCCTCACGGTGATCGTCTGGTTCGAGCTGTGGGGGAAGTTCCCGAAGAAGGCGGCTCCGAACCTAGGTCACTTCGAGAACCTGCTTGCTTTCGGCGCGATGCTGATGGCCTTCCACCTCCTGGTGGAGGTGAATAAGACCGTGCCAGCTTTCATCATGACGCTGGTCTTCATGGCCGTGATCACCCCCGCCTCGCTGCTCATTAAGAAGTACGATTTCTTCAACCGGCTGGCGGGTACTGGTCCGGGAGGGAAGCGGGGCCTCCGGTACGCCTTGGCGCTCGGGATAGTCGGTGTTTCCATCATGGCCGCCTTCGGAATAGCGGGAGTGCTTACTCCTCCGGTGAGCGCGTTCCTCGCGGGGGGCGAACGCTTCTTCTCGGACCCGAATATATGGCGTGAAGCCTCAGGATTTCCAGCACCGTCCCTGCCCCCCTCACAGAAGCCGTAGGGATTGCCCCGCCCGCGCCGTTTCTGATACAATGCGAAGGTTTGCCGCGCCTCGACCGCTGCCAGCGCAGTGCCGAACGAGCGCGCGGCTTCGCTTTGCATCCACCCGAACCACCACGATCCACGGATATCAGCGGCGGCGGGTCAAGTGCGCTGCGCGCCCACGAGTGAGCGAGAGCGCGCGACCCGCGGCGGCTGAAGGAGAACCGAACCTGATGGCTACCCAGAAGCGCGTCTGGCTCTTTGAAGAGGGCAACGCTTCCCTGCGCGACCTGCTCGGCGGCAAGGGCGCGAACCTCGCCGAGATGAGCAACATCGGCCTGCCCGTCCCCCCCGGCTTTACCATCACCACCGAGGTCTGCAACGACTACTACGCCGAGGGCGGCTTCCCCGCGGGGCTGATGGACGAGATCAAGGCCGCCGTCGCCGACGTCGAGGAGAAGCAGGGGAAGAAGCTGGGCGACCCGTCCAACCCGCTGCTGCTCTCGGTGCGCTCCGGCGCGCGGTTCTCCATGCCGGGCATGATGGACACCGTCCTCAACCTCGGCCTGAACGACGCCACCGTCGAGGGGCTGATCAAGCTGACGAACAACCCGCGCTTCGTCTACGACAGCTACCGCCGCTTCATCATGATGCTCTCCGACGTCGCCTTCTCGGACGGCAGCAACCACCTGTCCAAGCACGACTTCGAGCACCAGTTCCGCGACATGAAGGCCAGGCTCGGCGTCACCGACGACCTCCAGGTGAGCGCGGAGAGCCTCAAGGAGCTGTGCGACCAGTACAAGGCGCACGTCAAGAAGCAGACCGGCCGGGAATTCCCGCAGGACGTCACCGAGCAGCTCCAGGCGTCCGTCGAAGCCGTCTTCCGCTCCTGGAACAACGAGCGCGCCATCATCTACCGCCGCCGCGAGCACATCCCCGACGAGATCGGCACGGCCGTCAACGTCCAGGCCATGGTCTTCGGCAACATGGGCGATGACTGCGGCACCGGCGTCGCCTTCACCCGCAACGCCTCCACCGGCGCGAAGGAGGTCTTCGGCGAGTACCTCATGAACGCGCAGGGCGAGGACGTCGTCGCGGGCGTCCGCACCCCGATGCCCATTGCCGAGCTGGAGCGCCAGAACCCGTCCCTGTACACCGAGTTCGACAAGGTCTGCACCATCCTTGAGGACCACTACAAGGACATGCAGGACATCGAGTTCACCATCGAGCACGGCAAGCTCTTCATCCTCCAGTGCCGCTCCGGCAAGCGCACCGGCCCCGCCGCCGTCAAGATCGCGGTGGACATGGTCGGCGAGGGGCGCATCACGAAGGACGACGCGCTCGCCCGCGTCGCCCCGGACCTGCTGAACCAGTGCCTCCTGCCCGTCATCGCGCCGGGCACCAAGTACGACGTCCTCGCCCGCGGCCTGCCCGCCGGGCCGGGCGCGGCCACCGGCATCGCCGTGTTCTCCGCCGAGCGCGCCGCCGAGATGGGCAAGAACGGCGGGGCCGGCCAGCGCGTCATCCTCGTGCGCGCCGACACGTCCCCGGACGACCTGAAGGGCATGCTCGCGGCGCAGGGCGTCCTGACCGAGCGCGGCGGCATGACCAGCCACGCGGCGCTCGTCGCGCGCGGCTTCGGCATCCCCACCGTCGCCGGCTGCGCCGAGATCCAGGTGGACGACGCCCGGCGGCAGTTCACCGTCAACGGCCGCGTGATCAAGGAGGGCGACCCGATCTCCCTCAACGGCACGCTCGGCGAGGTGATCGACGGGACCGTCGCCGTGCAGGACCCGGAGCTTTCCGGCGAGTTCGGCACGTTCCTCGGCTGGGCTGACCAGACCCGCAAGCTGGGCATCCGCGCGAACGCCGACACCCCCGCCGACGCCAAGCTGGCCATCAGCCTCGGCGCGGAGGGCATCGGCCTGTGCCGCACCGAGCACATGTTCTTCGAGGAGGACCGCCGCCCGGTCGTGCAGCGCATGATCCTGGCCGCCAGCGAGGAGGAGCGGCAGAAGGCGCTCGACGAACTGCTCGTCTTCCAGCGCGAGGACTTCAAGGGCATCTTCGACGCGCTCGGCGGCCTCCCGGCCACCGTCCGCCTGATCGACCCGCCGCTGCACGAGTTCCTTCCCTCGATGGAGTCGCTCATCGAGGAGGTCGCGTCGCTCAAGGCGCAGGGCAAGCAGGACGCCGAGAAGGAAGACCTGCTGGCCAAGGTCCGCTCCATGCACGAGATCAACCCGATGATGGGACTGCGCGGCTGCCGCCTCTCCATCGTCTTCCCGGGCATCGTCGTCATGCAGACCCGCGCGATCCTCGAAGGCGCGGCGGCGGTGATCAAGGCGGGCGGCAAGGCCCTTCCCGAGATCATGATCCCGCTCGTCGGCCACGTCAACGAGTTGCGCGTCGTGCGCGAGTCGCTGGAGAAGACGGCCAAGGCGGTCGAGCAGGAGCAGGGCATCTCCATCCCCTACTCGTTCGGCACCATGATCGAGATCCCGCGCGCGGCCCTCACCGCCGACGAGATCGCGCCCGAGGCGTCGTTCTTCTCGTTCGGCACCAACGACCTGACGCAGATGACCTTCGGCTTCAGCCGCGACGACTCGGACAAGTTCCTCAAGCCGTACGTGGAGCAGAAGATCCTGCCGGGCGACCCGTTCGAGTCGATCGACCAGAGCGGCGTCGGCCAGCTGATGGAGATCTGCGTGGACAAGGCCAAGAAGGTCCGCCCCGACATCAAGCTCGGCATCTGCGGCGAGCACGGCGGCGAGCCGCGCTCGGTGGCCTTCTGCCACAAGATCGGCCTGAACTACGTCTCCTGCTCGCCCTACCGGGTGCCCATCGCCCGCCTCGCGGCGGCGCAGGCGGCCCTCGGCCGAGGCGTCAGCGACAAGTAAGTAGGCGCGTTCCCGTAGGCAAACGAGGCGGGCAAGCCGATCAGCGGCATGCCCGCCCTTTCTTTAATCCCCCGCGCCTTACCTGAGCGACGGGCGGTCACGTATAATGACCCTATGGGAAGATTGCTCGCCCCTGTGGTAGACGATTCCGCGCCGTTTGGTCCGGGTCTGGCGCGAAAAATGCGGTACCCGTTACGCAACGAGGTTTTCCCGCCGGGGAGACGAGCATGACCATCACCGCACTCATAACGACCCGGAACCGGTCCGGCATGCTGCGCGAGGCGATCGACAGCGTCCTCGGGCAGGAGCCGTCGGATGACGCCACGCTGGCCGAGCTTATTGTAGTCGATGACGACTCCAGCGACGACACGCCGGCGGTCGTCGCGTCCTACCCGGACGTCCGATACATCCGGACCAAGCAGGGGACCGCGGCGGGCAGCCGCAACGTCGGCATCGCCGCGGCGACGGGCGAGTGGATGGCGTTCCTCGACGACGACGACGTGTGGCTGCCGGCCAAGCTGCGCGCGTGTGGCGCGGTGGTCCGCGCGCGCCCGGACGTCGCGCTCGTGTGCACGGCGGCCGTCCTGTGCGACGAGGGCCTCAACCGGACCGGCGGCAGTTGGTCGGCGCCTGACCCGGCGGACTACGGAGGGAGCGCGTTCGACGCGTACCTGGAGCGCGTCATGACCCCCTCCACCGTGATGGTACGGCGCGACGTGTTCGACCGGATCGGGCTGTTCGATCCCGGCGAGCCGCGCATCGAAGACCGGGACATGTGGCTGCGGATCGCGCGGCACGGGTTCACCTGCGCGGCCGTGCAGGAGCCCCTGGCGCTCTACCGGGTCCGCGACAACCCCAACGGCCAGATGCTCTACGACGACTACCGGGGCACCATGCGCGTCGTGAACCGGCACCTGACGGAGGCGGGCGACCTCCGGCCCGGCTGGCTGCGGCGGCAGCGCGTCCTGTGGGGCCTGCGCGGCTGGTACTGCCACCAACTCCTGAGCGCCGCGCGCGAGCACGCGCGCCGCCGCGAGGCCGACCAGGCGCGCCGGTTCTCCCGGCTGGCCTTCTCCGCCTCGCCGGTCCACTACCTCAAGGGGACGCTCCTGCCCGGCGGAAGCGGAGGCGGCTCGTGACCGGCGCGCCCGCGACAAAAGGCAGCGGCGTCAGCGTGGCCGATGCAGCAGCGACCTCGCCCGCCGCAGCGGCGGCGGCGACCCGCTGCTTCCTGGTGTGCTCCGGCCTAGGGCACATCAACCGGGGCTACGAATCGTTCGCGCGCGAGTGCTTCGACGCCCTGCGCGACCACCCCTCGGTACGGATGACCCTGTACAAGGGGGGAGGCGAGTCGTCGCCGGACGGCCGGGAGGTGAGCCTCTGGAACACCCCGCGCGATTTCCGGTCGGCGGACCTGCTGGGGAAGCTCCTGATGAACAAGGGGTGCTTCTTCAGCGAGCAGGTCACCTTCGTGCTGAGCCTGCTCCCCCACATCGTCCGGCACCGCCCCGAGGTCATCTTCGTCAGCGAACCGCCCACCGCGCGGCTCCTGTGGCAGATGCGGCGCGCGACCCGGCAGCACTACCGGATCCTCTTCTCCAACGGCCAGCCCCTCACGCCCGAGCTGATGACCGTCCCGCGCTTCGACCACGTCCACCAGCTCGCGCCGCCGCACTACAACGACGCCATCCGGATCGGGATTCCCGCGAGCCGACAGAGCATGGTCCCGATGGGCATCCTGATGTCGTCCGCGCCGTTCGTCCCGCTACCCCCCGACGAGCGCGCGGCGCTCCGCCGGAGGCTCGACCTGCCCGTAGACCGCCCCGTCGTGCTCAGCGTCGCGCTCATGAACAAGAGCCACAAGCGCATAGACTACCTGATCGAGGAGGTCCACCGCCTGCCCGAGCCCCGCCCCTTCCTGCTGCTGCTCGGACAGACCGACCACGAGACGCCGGAGGTCCTGGAGTTGGCGGAGACCCGCCTCGGCAAGGAGAACTACAGCGCCCGCACTGTGGCGCTCGCGGAAGTAGAGCAGTACTACCGGGCGTCGGACCTGTTCGCCTTCGCCTCGCTGTTCGAAGGCTTCGGCCGCGTCCTCCTGGAGGCCCAGCGATTCGGGCTTCGGTGCCTGGTCCACGACTGGGAGTTGAATCGGTTCGTCGTCGGATCGCAAGGGCGGCTGGCGGATTTGAGCCAACCGGGCGCGCTGGCGCGGCTTCTGACCGAAGAGCTGCGCGGATGGTCCGCGGAACGGGGCGCGACGGACCCGGAAGCCGCCTCGGCGATCAGTCGGCACGTTTTCGAGGGATTCAGCTGGGAGAGGCTGAGCCCCCGGTACGTGGAGATGATCCGGGCCTGCGCGGACCAGCCCTGAGGCCATGCGACTCCTCGGCCTGCACATAAATCACGGATTTTCGCCCGAGGCGCGCGTCTTCGCGGGACTCCTGCGGCACCGCGGCGACGACTACTCGGCGCTGGTCCTGCACCACGCCTACCCCGTTGATGCCGCCCCTGCCGCCGCCGGGAGCACCGGCGCGACCGACGCCGACGCCGCGGACCGCTTCGCCTCGGAGGCGAACGTCGAGGTGTTCCGCTTCGACGGCGGATACCGGCCGTGGAGCGCCCGCCGCTCCCTCGCCGAAAAGGTGCGCGGCGCCGCGCAGTTCCAGGTCTCGCTGCGGCGTCTCCTGCCCGTCGCGCGGGCGTTCGCGCCGGACGTCGTCTACTCCAACCAGCAGGCGGCGGACTGTCTGGCGGCTACCTTCCTCGCGCGGCGACTGGCCCGCCCGCAGATCATCCACCTCCACTACCACATCGGCCCGTGGCTGAAGCGGCCGGTGCTGGACCGGCTGCGAACCTGCGACCACGTCGTCGCCATCAGCGACTTCATCCGCGCCTGCGGCCTCGAACACGGCATCGCGCCCGGGCGCATCACGACCGTGCGCAACGCGCTGGACGCCGCCCCCTTCTCCCCCCCCTCGCCCGAGTCCCGGGCGTGGGTGCGCCGCGAGCTGGGACTCGCCCCAGACGCCGCCCTCGTCGGCATCGTCTCACGGCTGGACCCCGGGAAGGGACACGAGGACACGATCGACGCCTTCGCGCGCGTCGCCGCCCGCCACCCCGGGTCCCATCTGGTCGTCGTGGGCGACGGGACCGAGCGGGCCGCCTACGAGGCGCACGCGCGCCGGCAGACGGCGTGCGCGGACCGCATCCACTTCCTCGGTCGGCGCGCGGACGTGCCTCGCCTGCTCCCGGGGTTCGACCTCTTCTGCCACCCGTCCCGGGCGGAGCCGTTCGGCCTGGCGGTACTGGAGGCGGCGGCGAGCGGGCTTCCGATCCTCGCCTACGACGAGGGGGGCACTCCCGAAATCGTCCGCGACGGGGAGACCGGCTTCCTGGCACCCCCGGGCGACGTCGCGGCGCTGGCGGACAAGATGTCCCTGCTGCTGGAGCGCCCGGACCTGCGGCGCGAGATGGGCGACGCGGGCCGACGCCGCGCCGTCGACGAGTTCCGCCCCGAAGACGCCGCCGAGCAGTTCGCCCGCGTGCTGAAGCGCGTCGCCCGACACCCGACCGGGACGCCGGGTTAGAGAGACCGCCCCGCAGGCGGCGCGTTAGCGCGGCAGTCGTGTCTGGTACGTCACCGGGCCGCTTTCGGCTGCCCCGTGAACTTCAACGTGAGGTAGTTGCTCCTCAGTTCCACCTTCGGGACCATCTGGAAGCGACGCAGCATTTCCGCGGAGGGCCGATACCGGGGGTTCATGCGCAATTCGTCGCCGTAATAAGCGCGAATGTCACGGGACGCGGTCGTATACACCCACCGGAACCTGTAGATGCCCGGCCCCGGAAGGTGCACGTGTGGGTGCAAGAACGACACCAGCCCGTCCCCGAACGGGAAGAAGCTCTTTCCCGGACCGACCCGCGTGAAGTCCTCGGGCACCAAAGGGCTCATGTTGCCGCAACGGTCACCCGGCCCCGATACGGGCACGGGCTTACCCGCCGCGTCGATGACCTCCAGACGATACTTCGGAAAGCGCCACCCCACGTCAGATCCGTCCAGAGGCTCGACCATGTATATGGCCTGCGACGACCTGTTGACGATGCGCATGCCGAAAGACGGGACTTCGCCTCTGCCGTACGTAGTCCGGTCGGCGTAAAGTTCGAAATCCAGACGGGGACCCGGAGGAGCGGTTCCGGCGGGGGATGCCAGGAGCAAGGCCGATGCGCCGAGCAATGTGCTCAAGGCTCTGTTGAAGGCTTTCAAGTTCGCTTCCCCTTTCCACGTTGCCACGGGTGAGAATCAACCGCACGACCAGGGTTGTGCTTGCCTGCCGCCTACATCATACCCGGGCATTCACCGTTAAAGCGTCGGTGGCGCGGAGGTAGGCAATCTGGGCGGGGGTGAGGTGGACGTCAACGGAGGCGAGGGCTTCGCGCAGGTGGTCGCGCTTCGTGGTCCCGAAGAGCGGGATCGTGAGCGGCTCCTGCTGGCGCAGCCACGCCAGCGCGACCTGGTTCGGCGTCGCGCCGATCTCCGCGGCCACCGCGCGGGCGCGCTCGCGGCGCGCGCGGCTGAGCGGATTGTCGTACAGTCCGTTCGCGCGCTCATTGCCCGCCACGTACCCGCCCGCGTTCGCGGAGTAGGCGAGGACCGAGATTCCGCTCGCCGCGTACCATTCGGCGGCGCGGTCCGAAACGCGGCGCGTGGTCGGGTCGGTCTTCCCCTCCTCCGCGCTCGGCACGGCGAGGCTCCACTGCACCTCGGAGGCGACGAAGCCCTGGAGCCCGCGCGCGCGCGCGTACGCGTTCGCGGCCTCGATGCGCTCCGGCGGCCAGTTGCTCGCGCCGAGGTAGCGGACGCGCCCGCGCCGCACCTCTTCGTTCAGCGTCTCCATCACGTCGGCGACGGGCACGCGCGCGTCGTCGCGGTGGAGAAAGAACAGGTCGATGCGCTCGCGCCCCAGCCGCTCCAGACT
Source organism: Armatimonadaceae bacterium (assembly GCA_035539875.1). GTDB lineage: Bacteria > Armatimonadota > Armatimonadia > Armatimonadales > Armatimonadaceae > CALEKU01. Next base: position 4,471 of record DATLHN010000450.1, on the reverse strand, counting down.
GTCGGCGATGTCCGCCGAGACGACCTCCGGGGAAAGGTAGTCGTCCGAGCGCGGGTAGCGGTCGCCGTCCGGCGGGTGCCCGCCCTTGGTCGCCACCACGACGTCCTCGGACGCGCCGAGCGAGCGCAGGCACCGGGCGACCTCGCGCTCGCTGCTCCCGCTGCCCGCGCCGGGGACCCAGAAGGCGTAGCAGTGCGCGGTGTCGAAGAACGTGCCGCCCGCTTCCAGGAAGTCGGCGACCAGACGCTCGGCGTCCGCGCCCCGCGCCGCGGGCGTACCCAGGTCGGCCGTCCCGAGACACAGTTCGGAGACGACCAGATCGGTTTTCGGCAGCGTAAACCTTTTCATGGGCCAAGGGTAGCACGGAAGTTGCGGCAGCGGCAAGCGAGGCTGGGCGACGACGATGGCGCGTCCCCGTGCTACAATGCGGCAACAGGAGAGCTATCGTGTTACGCAAGGGTTTCGTGCAGCAGCAGGTGGAGCGACTCGGTTCCGTTCTGACCCACATCCTGGGTCTGAAGCAGAGCGGCTCGACCGAGGCCGCGCTCGAGGCGGTCCGGCAAGCGGGCAAGGACCTCACCAGCATGGACCTGGAGGTGCTCTCGGCACTGCCCGACCAGACCATGCTGAGCCTCTTCGGCCTCGGGGGCGCGGTGGACCCCGCCCGCGCCTACGCCGCCGGGATCCTCCTCATGGAGCAGGCGGAGATGATGGAGTCTTCCTCGGCCGGAACGGCCGATACCGCCGCCGCGACCGCCCCGGACGCCGCCACGCGACGCCGCAAGGCGCTGCTGCTGCTGAGCGAGGCGCTGCTGCACGAGGCCGTGCTGCGCACCGACGACGCCAGGGCGCGACTCGCGGCGCTGATCGCGGCGGCGGACGCCGACGGGCAGTTGGGCGTCCCGGTCCGCTACCACCTCCTGCGCTACTTCGAGGGGACGGGCGACTACGCGAAGGCGGAGGACCAGGTCTACGCCCTGGAGGACCTGGGCGACCCGAAAGCTCTTGCCACCGCTCGCTGGCTCTACAACCGCCTGAGCCACCTTCCCGACCCCGTCCTCACGTCGGGCGGCCTCTCCCGCGAGGAGGTGGAGGAGGGCCTGCAGCGGGTCACGGACGCCGACCGAACGTGAGGAAGGGCCGGGCGCCGATCGCGCCCGACCCTCCTTTCGCGTGTGATCTGTTCTCGTTTCTCCGGGTCAGGACGCGGCGGGAGCCTTCAGCGCGAACTGCATGATGCCACTGATGACGCCCTCGGTGTCGGCGAAGTAGGCGAGGAAGCCGACGCCGGGAACCTCCATGCGGGGCATCACGACCTTGCCGCCCGACGCCTCGATCTTCGCCAGCGCCTCGTCCACGGACGGGACGTCGATGGTGCAGACCGGCGTCCGGGGGGCGAAACCGCCCTCCGCGCAGGGCTTCATGAACGCCCCGTCGATGCCGGGGCCCTGCTCCCCGGTGCGGATCAGCCAGTAGTCCTCGGGGCCTTCCCACTTCTGCGTCTGCCAGCCGAAGACGTCGGCGTAAAACTTCGCGGCGCGCTCCGGGTCCTCCGCCGGAGTCTCGAAGTGAACGACACGGGGCATCTTAGCACCTGCTTTCTGCCGTGCGATACGGGAGTAAGGGGTTGGGTCTGGTGAGAATGGGCACGGCGGAGCAATCTGGGGCTCGAACGTGCCGCTACTCGCCCGGCGCGTCGGAACGCGGAACGAAGGCAAACAGATTTTTCCACGGGCCGTTCCGGTTTGACAGCCCCGGCGCGCGGACCGTATAATCCGGGTGCGCACGCCCACGACGTGACATACACCTGGAGGGGTGAGCGGAATGGTATCGCAACCGCCTTGAAAGCGGTCTCACGGGTGAAACCGTGTGCGGGTTCGAGTCCTGTCCCCTCCGCCACTTTTCGCACGGCCCGGATTCCCTCGCGGACTCCGGGCCGTGCGGCGTCTCAGGACGGGAAGCGCCGCTGGAAGTCGGCGATGGCGGCGTTCAGCGCGCGAACCCCCGCCGGGATGTCGCGGTCGGACTCGTCGGGGATGAGGTCGGACAGCTCCTCCAACTCCGGCTGGAGGGCGTCGAACGCCCCGTCGGCCTCCTCCCGCGTGGCGAAAGCCACCGTGTGCAGCAGCCAGCCGCCGTAGATCACCGCGGTCACCGTGAACGGCTTCTCGCCGCCGACGCTCCCCTGCTCCAGTGTCAGGCGTGCGTCGGCGTAGTCCGGGTCGTCGGGCGCACCCAGCTCCTCGTCGCGCCGCACGGTTCCGCCGCCCGGGCCGGTCTTGCCGACGGTCGCCCCGTTCTCGTAGGGGTACCAGTCGATGAGTATCTCTTCGTCTTCCATGAGTGTCGGTCGTGTTTCCCTTCGCCCTCGGACGTGCCGCTTCTTCGTTACGCCCCGTAAATGGTACTCGCCCGGGTAACGGTCGTCAATCGACGCCGGTATAATGAAGTGTGGTAGTGTACCCGGCACAGTCGCCACGGACGCGCGCGCCGGGTGGGGAAGGAGAGGGTCATGGCGAATCCCGTTCTCTCTGAGCGGACATTCGAGAACTTTACGGAGCCGGGCTACGGTGCGGGGACCCCCGCCACGGGCGCGGTCGCCCCTGCGGCGATGACGCTGGTGGGGACGGCGCGTAAGGCGCTGATCCTGCTGGCACTGGTGGTGGCGGGCGCGGCCTTCACCTGGACGAAGATTCTGGAGCCGGGCGGCGCGCAGCTCGCGATGGGGCTGATGTGGGGCGGCGTTATCGGCGGGCTCCTGCTCAGCCTGGTAATCAGCTTCAAGCCGACGACCGCGCCCTATCTGGCTCCCGTCTACGGGGTGCTGGAGGGGCTGGCGCTCGGCGCTATCTCGGCCGTGATGAACGAGCGGTATCCCGGCATCGTCACTCAGGCGGTGGCGCTGACCTTCGCGGTCGCGGCGATCATGTTCCTGCTCTTCCAGAGCGGGATCATCAAGGTGACCCAGAAGTTCATGATGGGCGTCATCGCGGCGACCGGCGCGATCGCCCTCGTGTACCTGGTCAACCTGGGGCTGATGGCGTTCGGGCAGACGGCGATGGCGAAGTTCCTGTGGAGCTCTTCGCCGCTCTCGATCGGCGTCAGCGTGGTCGTCACCATCGTCGCCGCGCTGAACCTGGTTCTGGACTTCGACCTGATCGAGAAGGGCGTGCGGGCGCGCGCTCCGAAGTTCATGGAGTGGTACGGCGCGTTCGGCCTGACCGTCACCCTGGTCTGGCTGTACCTGGAGATCCTGCGTCTCCTCGCCAAGCTGAACAGCCGCGACTAGCGAGCGTACCCAGGCGGGCGCATGGACTGGAAGCCGGGCGATGACTCGCCCGGCTTTCTTTTTCTTGGGGGTTATTTTTCTTCAAGCGACCTACCGACAATCCCTTTCGATACCATAGTTGCCCAGAAGGCATCAGAACCGTCCAGAAAGGGACACTCACCTATGCGTCTGCCCGGCGTCCGAAAGAGACTCCTCGCCTTTTCCCTGACCACCCTCGCTCTGCTTACCGCCACCCCCGCGGCACGGTCGATCGACTACAGCGAATCCGAGCCGAACGACTTCGCGACGTCGTTTCTCCCCGGAAACCCCCTGTTCGAATCAGGCGATCGGCTCGTCGGCTCCTTCGGTTCCGGCTCGGACCTCGACTCCCAGTTCCTGACTTTCGCGGGACCCGGCGCGACGGGACTGTATCGTTACACGTTCGACCTCGCGACCGGCGGCAACGACAGCTACCTCGACCTCTTCGACACCAACTTCCGCTACCTGGGGCTAAGCGACGATTTCGCCGACACGTCGCCCGCCAGCCGCATCGTCTTCGACCAGTTCCACAACGACCTGAGCAGCACGGTCTTCGGGCTCGACATCGGCACGTTCGGCGACACGTTCGATTACCAGCTCACCGTCACGCGCACGCTGACGCCGGTGAACGCGCTCGGCGGGCTAGGGTTCGGCTCCCTTTCCGTGACCAACCCTACCGGGGCGGGCGCGGCGACCTGGTATTCGTTCAGCCTCGCCTCCGCCGGTACGCTCACCGCGGACACGCTCGGGTCTCTGAACAGCGACACGGAAATCGCGCTGTTCGACGCCGCGGGCAGAATCCTGCTCGCCAACGACGACATCGGCTCCGCCGACCTCCTCTCACGCCTCTCGATCGACCTCGACGCGGGCGACTTCTTCCTGGCGGTCGGCCCGTACGACTCGTACTACGACTGGGACTATGACACGGGCGCGCCGTCCGGGTGGGACCGCAGCGGCTTCTCCGGAGGCGCGGACCTCACCCGGACGGGCAATAACCTGGAGCCGCACCGCCTGACCCTGAGCCTCTCCGCGGCCGTCCCGGAGCCGTCCTCGCTTTCGCTCCTCGGAGTCGGGCTGCTCGGCGCGGCGGCATTCGGCGTGCGCCGTCGGCGGCGTCCCCGGCAGTAGCGCCCCCGCCCTCCCGGCGGCGATCCCGCCCCTGAG
>DATLHN010000449.1:0-27957 GCA_035539875.1 Armatimonadaceae bacterium | reverse complement strand
CCCACCGCCTCCAGGTCCGTCACCCCGATGAAAGCCGTGGGGGGCGTCGGTCCCGCGCCGGCGAGCATGGCGATCGCCTGGTCGCCCGCGGCCTTGATGCGGTTCTCGTATTCCGCGCGCGGAAGGGGTAAGACGACGACTTCCGGCGGCAGGGCCGCCGCCCGCATGGCCGCCTCGTAGCCGTCGCGCCGGTCCACGCTGGAGTGCAGGGGGAGGCGTGCCCACTCCTCCGTCCCCGCCACGTCGAGGTAGACGACGCGTCGGTGCCCCTTGCGGATCAGGTGTTCCGTGAGCTGCCGCGACGCTTCGCGGTTGTCCAGCAGGATGCTGAGGACCCCCGGGGCGTCGATCGGGCGGTTGACCGACACGACGGGCATGCCGGGCGGGCGGTGGTCCAGCACCTCGTCGGCGCGCTCCATCGCGGAGGGGGCGACCGAAACGATCCCCTCGACCGCCGAGTCGCCGAACATCTGCATGTGCTGGCGCTCGCGGTCGCGGCGCGTGTGGGTGTGACAGAGCAGGAGGCCGTACCCGGCGGCGGCGGCGGCGTCCTCGACGCCGTTCACGGCCCGGCTGAAGGTGGAGGTGGCGGCGTCGATCGTGAGCAGGCCGAACAGGCCGGACTCGCCGCGTACCAGCGCGCGGGCGAGCCTGTTGGGGCGGTATCCGACCTCCGCCGCCGCGGTCCGCACCCGCTGCCGGGTGGCGGCGGACGCGTAGCAGTGGGGGCTTTCGTTCAGGATCGCGGCGACGGTGCTCGTCGAGACCTCCGCGCGCTGTGCTACGTCCTTGAGGGTGGCCATCGCAAAGGGTTCGGACTCTGCCGATATCCGATAGTACCACGGGTTTCGCGTTGTTGGCGAGGGTGAAGCGTTCTTTATGTAACGTTGTATATGTAAGCGGATGGAAAGGCGGCGCGGAAGCCCGCGCCGCCTCGGAACCGGACGGAGGCGCTATGCCGCCGCGGGGAGGGCGACCGGCGCGCCGTCGCGCTGCGCGGAAGTGAGCGCGGCGTCCATGAACGCCGCGATCTCGCGCGTCTCCGCGAGAGCGATCGGCTCCTCTCGCGTGGCGAACATAGCGACGATCCGCTTGATCATCTCGGTGTAGTAGGCCGCGCCCTGGATCGTGGCGACGTGGTGCCCCTTCTCGTAGTGCGCCGCGAAGCCGAAGCCGCCCTGGCCGTCGCGCAGGCCGCGCATCACGCCGAGCCGTCCGTCCGACCAGCGGCCCGTGACGACCTCGCCGCCCGGCTGGAAGGCCGTGCGCGCCTCGACGCAGCCCGGCCCCATCAGCGCGAAGAGCATCTCGACGCCGTGGATGCCGTAGTGCTGCAGGCCCGGGTTGCCCTCGTGCAGGATGGCCGTGCTCCAGACGTCCGCGGTCAGGAGGCGGCCGTTGGTCTCCTGCTTCGCCTGCGCCTCCAGCACCTCCGGGGCGTAGCGCAGCGGCGAGCAGGACATCAGCGGTGCGCCGTGCTTCCGCGCCAGGGAGATGATCTCGTCCGCCTGGGCCAGGCTGCCCGCGAACGGCTTGTCGATGAAGGTGGGCAGACCCGCCTCCAGGAAAGGGCGCGCCCGCTCCAGGTGCTTCGAGCCCTGCTGCGACTCGACCATGACCGCGTCGATCTGCCCGAGCAGGTCCTCGGGGCGCTCGACCAGCGGGACGCCGTAGCCCTTCATCTGCTCGACGTAGCCGGGAATGCGCTCCGGCATGATGTCGGAGGAGCCGGGGCAGCCCGCCACGACCTTCGCGTCGCCCGCGATGTGGTGCTCCGGCCCGATGTCGACGTGGTTCAGGCGCTGGGTGAACGCGACGACGTGGGACGTGTCAAAATCGACCATTCCGATGCGGATCATGAAAGAATTCTCCGGGTGATTCAGCTATCTATCGCTCAGGGGCAGAAAGGTAATGCCCGCGGCATCGAGGCGGAAGCGGCGGGCGCGCACCGCGCTTCCCGCGCCCTCTTCGTAGTAGACGGCGAGCACGGTGCCGTCGCGCAGCTCGACGCAGGACGGGTACGCCCCGCGCACGGCGTCCAGCAGGTAGGGACCCTGCCAGGTCTTGCCCTCGTCGCGGCTGACGTGCAGCGACGTGTCCGGCAGGCGGTGGGTCAGGAGTATCGGCCCCGTAGAGAGGCGATAAAGGTGCGGCGCGTGACCGGGAAATCCGCCGTCGTGCGCCTTGCTCCACGTCCTGCCCCGGTCACGGCTGGTCGCGAAATGCAGGTTGACCTTGCTGCTGCGGAGCGCGGCGAGCACGGTGCCGTCCTTCAGCGCGATGACGTCGGTTTCGGCGTCAAGCGGGAGCTTCTGCCCCTTGCCGATGGGGACCGGCTCGGACCACGTCCTGCCGCCATCAGTGGAGCGAAGGACACCGCCCCACTGGTCCGCGCCCCGCATGTGGTAGACGCCGAGCAGCAGGGTGCCGTCGGGAAGCGCGCGGATCGGCGCGGAGACGTACCAGCCGAGCGCGAGCGTGTGCGCCGGTCCCCAGGTGTTTCCGTCATCCCGGGAGTAGGTGACCCGCACGCCGCCGTCGCCCTCGAACCTGCGGGGGCTGCCCGGCGCGGGACGCAGCGTGAAGAAGGTGCAGGCGAGCCTGCCGTCGGGCAGCAGCGCGACGTGGGGGTCACGGTCGTCGTTCGGGCCGTCGAAGACGACCTGCGGCTCGCCCCAGATCTTCCCCTCGTCCCGCGATCGGACCAGGCAGAGGCGTCCGCCGTTCTTCCACTCGGCGCTGGGCAGCGAGACGTGCCCGTACCCGGCGTAGAAGACCGCGACCAGGTCCCCGTTCCTCGCGCGGCAGACGTCCGGGAACGCCTGGTACGTCCCCGCTGCCTTCCCGCGCGAGATGACCGTCGGTGGAATGCCTGTCGCTTCCTGTGCCGTCCTCACAGCGCTGACCCCAATCCGACCGGGGCGGGCGACGGCAGGCGGTGCGTGCCGTCGGCGGGGGCGAGCAGCGGCGCGAGGCGCGGCAGCAGGTCGGCGTTCGCGGCGGGCGTGTACTGCACGGCGTTCATCTCGATGGCGTCCACGCCCGGCAGGTGTGCGCCGACGAGGGCCGAGTGGACCGCGGATATGCCCGGGTTCGTCAGGTCCATCACGGTCAGCTTCCAGCCGCGCCGGTGCGCCCAGGCCGCGGTGGCGAGCGAGAAGCTGTGGCCGCGGCAGGTCTTGACCGCGAGGCCGTTCCAGCCCTGCTCGGCCGCGAGGCGCAGCGCGTCGAAGTCGATCAACCCCTCGTCCAGGAGGAGCGGCTTGCGGGCGGCGACGGCGTGCCAGTCGAAGGCGTGGGTCCGGATGTCGCGCCCGGTCGGCTGCTCCACCGCCTCCAGCGCGGCGTACGCGTCGCCGTCCAGGGCTTCCAGCACGTCGAGGAAGCGCGCGACGGTGTCGGCGTCGGGACTGAAGCAGTTGCTGTCCACGGAGAGACGCGGCGCGGCACACCCGAGGGAGAGGGCGTGCCGGTAGACGGCGGCCACGCGCGCCGCGTCCTCCGTCGGGTCCGTTCCGCCGACCTTGAGCTTGAACGACCGGTAGCCGCGCTCCCGCACCCACGAGTCCATCTCGGCGAGGTCGTCGCCCTTCCCGACGACCAGGGTGGCGTCGAGCGCAGGGGCGGGCGTCGCCCGGAGCATCGCCCGGACGGCGGCGACGGCCCCGCCGTCCTCCGGGAACTGTACGTCCGCCGAGGGGGCGGGCGCGTCCTGCCCGTAGAGAGCGAACGCGGAGACGCCGAACGCGCGACCGGCGGCGTCGTGGATCGCCGCGTCGAGGGGGCTGGTGCTGACCAGGCGCGCGAGCGTGGGCATGGGCGCGCCGCCGCCCATGCCGTCCTCCTGTACGGTCGCGTGCAGGCGCAGGCCCGCCTCCAGAGGATGAACCGCTCCTCCGCTGCCGGTGCGTTGCGGGAGCGTCTTCGCGACGACCTCGCAGTAGGCGCGCATCGCGGCGTCGCGCTCGGCGGACGGGAGGTTCGGGTCGGGCCATGCCCACAGGTCGCTCAGGTAGATCGCCCCGTGACCGGTGGCGGAGCGGCCGTCCCCCGTTTCGACCGTGACCGTCGCCCGCGCCTCCGTGATCTCGGTGATCTCGCCCGAGGCGAGGCGCAGGGGCTTCAGGAACGGCCGCCGAACGAAGGCGACCTCCGCGGCGGTCACCAGGACGCCGAACGGGACGTCAGCCATGATCGCTTACGCGGCCTTTCCGGAGGCGAACCAGGCGGCGACGCGCTTCACGGCGCGGGCGACTTCGATCCGGTCGGTCTCGGTGAAGCCCTCGTTGACCGGGAGCATGACCCCCGTCTCCAGGATCGCCTCGGCGACCGGGCAGGAGACGGCCGCGTAGTCCACGGCGTCGTACGCGTGCCCTCCGCGCTCGAACGCACTGTGGTCGGTGAAGATGGGGTACTGGTAGATCGGCTTGCCTATGTAGTGCGCGCTCGCGCGGACCCCCTCCGCGGCTAGCGCCTTCGCGAACGCGTCCGCGTCCGCGCCGCCGAGTTCCCCGGGGACGACGCGCATCAGGAAGAACCACCAGGACGGGTCGCTGCCCGCGGTCGCCTCCGGAACCCGGATTCCCGGCGTGCCGCGCAACTCTTCCAGCAGCCCGGAGCACCAGGCGCGGCGGCGGGCGACGATGCCGTCCAGCTTGCGAAGCTGCGCGCGGGCGACCGCCCCCTGTAGCTCGGTCATGCGGTAGTTGTTCGCCAGGAACGTCGGCTGGCGCACCAGGGCGTCGGGGCTGCGGTCGTAGCACTTGTCGGTGGCGAGGCGCAGGCGCTTCGCCACCGCCGGGTCGTCCGTCAGGACGATGCCGCCGTCGCCGCAGGAGATGTGCTTGAACTCGTTGTAGGAGTAGCAGCCGACGTGCCCGAAGGTGCCGACGGCTTTTCCCTCGTAGGTACAGCCGAACGCCTGCGCGCAGTCCTCGACCAGGAAGACACCCTTGCGGTCGCAGAGCGAGCGAAGCGCGTTCAGGTCGCAGGCGTTGCCCCACAGGTGGACGGCGATCACGGCCCGGGTCCGCTCGGTGATCGCCGCCTCGACCGAGGCCGGATCGAGCGCGTAGCCGTGCGGCGTCAGGTCCGCGAAGACCGGGACCGCGCCCTGGTAGAGGACGGGTGCGAGGGTGCCCATGTCGGTGATCGGCGGGACGATGACCTCGTCGCCGGGCGAGATGCCGAGGGCGATCAGCGCGATGTGGATGGCAGCGGTCCCGCTGGTGCAGGTGACCGCGAACTTCGCCCCGTGCTTCGCGGCGAACTCCTCCTCGAGCTGGCGTACCTTCTGTCCCTGCGCGTAAAACAGGGTGCCCTGGTCCAGCGCCTCGCGCAGCTCCTGAAGCTCCTCGTCGCCGTAGCGTTGCGTACTGCCGTAGGGGGTCTGCTTGGCCTTCTCGCCGCCCGCGATGGCGGGCAGGCCCAGGCCCGCTGCTGCTTCCGCCGCCTTCTCCGCTACTGCCGTCGTCATGCCGTCGTCTCCTCGATGAATTCGATAGTCGCCGCCGCGCCCGCCGCGAGGTCGAGCGTCGCCGCGTGGAAAGTGAAGCCCCAGCGCCGCTCGGTCGCGGCCGCGCCCGCGCCGTTCACACGGACCTGTCCGGACTTCGGCGCGAGGCAGAGCACGGTCGCCCCCTTCAGGGGCCGGGAAGCCTTCAGGGACACGCCGTTCTCCGCGGCCCCTTCCCAGGCGGCGGCGCGGCGCGCCTCCTCCCACTCCACGATCTCGCGGGCGGTGCGCCACGCGAGACCTTTTTCCCGGCCGAGCCGGACCGCGGTCACGATGGAGTCGGCGACGCCCGGCTTGTCAATGTGGGCGGGGTGGAAGAGCAGGTGGAGGACGCCGTAGTGGCGCGCGACCGACTCCAGCATCGCCGGCACGACCTCCTCGGGCGCGAAGACCCGCAGGTCCTGCGTCGGCGTCGGCAACTCGTGGATGGGAAGGACGTCGCCCCCGGGCGCGGTCGGGCGGTAGGGGTGGCAGGTGCCGAAGTTGAAGCCGACCTCGCCGGACTTGGAGGTGCCCTTGGTCTGGTCGAGCCGGATGCCGCGCGCGATGCACCACTGGAAGAACTCGACGTCGCCCTCCCACCGCAGGTAGTGGTTCTTATTCGTCACCGGCTTTTCGTCGCCGAACTGCTCGCAGAGCAGTCGCCACTGCCGGTCGAACTGGGCCTCGGAGAACTCCTCCAGTCCCTCGGTGACGGAGTCGTAGTGCGTCGCAAGCTCATGGCCGGCGTCACGGATCGCCGCGATGATATCGGGCGAGTAGCCGGGCAGGATGATGCACCAGGTCGAGCGGATGTCGGCCCGCTCCAGCGTCTTCAGCAGGCCCCACGCCTGATCGACCCCGTTGCCGTCGCTGTCGTGGGAGATGTGCCCGACCGCGGGGAGGTTGTCCGGGTGGTACCAGAGCAGGGACACGGGGACGCCCTGCTCGCTCGCCAGATGGAGGATGGAGCGCAGGAGCAGGTCGCGCCACTGGTCGGCGACCGGCTGGAGGAAGCCGCTCAGCCCCGGGACGCCCGGGACCGGCTGGCGGTCGAGCAGCCAGTCGAGCGCCTGCCCGTCGTCGCTCTTGAGGACGCCGTCGCTGACCGGACCCGTGCCGTCGGGGCTGGGGACGCCGTCGCGGGTGATGGCGGTTCCCTGCTGGATGCGCACCACGCTCCCGGTGACGTCCGGGGCGATGAGGAGGCAGCGCCCCCGGCCCGCCCGGTTCTCGATCAGGGCGGGGCGGCCCTCGACCGGGCGGTGGTGGGCGTCCAGGCAGGAGGCTAGAACCTGCGCGCCGGGCCGCGCGGTCGCCGCGACGCCGCTGAAGTAGTGAAGCGGGATCGGCGAAAGGTCGCGCAGGACCGGGTGTTCGCTCTGTCCGCCATCGAGGAACCCTTCGCCGAGCGCGCGCAGCGAACCGCCCCAGAGCGCGAAGGACGCCGGGGCGTAGTCCGCCCCGAGAAGCTCCTCCATGCCGCAGAGGCCGCCGACGCTGAGCCACGCGCCGCCCTCGTCCGTCACCCAGGCGGTAAGCCGCGCCCTGAGGGCGTCGTCGAAGCGCTGCTCGCCGACCGTGACCAGCACGCGCAGGGAGTCCAGGCGCGCGGCGAGGTCGCCGGGGGCGACGGGGTCGCAGCAGAGGCCCGCGTGTCCGAGCATCTCGTGGACGTACTCGGAATACTGCACGGTGCGGGGGGCGTTCTTGGCGGGCGCGGCGAGCGCGCAGACGCCGATGTGGATTCGGTTGGGCATAGTGTAAATCTGTAAAGTTGATCAGGAGGGCGGTCGGGGCGGGCCGACCGAGCCGCGCTCTATCAGCGTGACCGGGAGGGAGAGCGCGCGCCGCCGGGTCACGCCGCTGATGCTCTCGTGCAGCAGCAGCGCGGCACGCGCCCCCAGCTCGGCGAGGGGGAGCCGCACCGTAGTCAGCGCGGGCTGAAGGTAGGTGGCGACCTGGAAGTCTCCGTAGCCCACGATGGAAAGGTCGTCCGGGACCGACAGGTCCGCCTCGCGCGCCGCCTGGAGAACGCCCGCGGCGATCAGGTCGCCCGCGGTGGCGATGGCGGTCGGGCGGCGGCGCTCCGGGCGCGCGAGCAGCTTCTGCGCGCGCGCGTGGCCGCTGATGTCCGTATAGTCACAGGGGGCGTCCGTTACCAGCTCGGCTTCGATGTCGAGCGCGGCGGCGGCGCGCTGGAAGCCCTGGCGGCGCTCCTCGGCCCCGAGGTTCCCCGGGGGGCCGGGTAGGAAGGCGATGCGCCGGTGCCCCCGCGCGGCGAGCATGCGAATCGCCTCCTCCATGCCGCCCGCCTGATCGGCGGCGACGTACGAGACGGCGCGGCGCCCCCGGTACTGGTTGATGCCGACGACGGGGACGCGCAGGTCGCGCAGTGATTCGATCGACTCGGCATCCTCCTCGGAGATCAGGAGGCAGGCCGCGCCCGCGACGTCCGTGAACTCGCTGGAACTGGACGCCAGTCCGTCCTTCGCGCGCCCGATCACGCTCGGCTCGTACCCGAGGTGGGTCGCCTCGGCGCAGAAGCCCTGCACGATGGAGGGGAAGTAGTACAGGCCGGCGACGTTCCACAGGGAAGCCAGCGACGGCACCAGCAGCGCCAGCACGCCGGGCGTGGCGCCGCGCGCCGCCGGCTCGGTCCGCACGAACGTCCCCTTGCCGTGGATGCGCAACAGCAGCCCCTCGGCGACCAGCTTGTTGACCGCGCTGCGCACGGTCATGTAAGCCACGCCGAAGTTGCGGGCCATGTCGTGCTCGGAGGGCAGTTTCCTCGCGGCGTCCGTCAGCGTGCCGTCCGCGATCCCCTGGCGGATCAGGTCCTGGAGGATGCGGTACTTGGGTCGGACGTCCAGCAGAGTATCAGCGGCGTCACTAACAGCGTCATTGCCGGGGCGCTCGGCGTCGGAAGCGCGGTCGACGTTCATGCAGACTTCCCCTGTCCTTCAATGTCTATATGCTATATAGATGGTGCATACGCGGCCGAGTTGGGCCAGTGTACCGCACGTGCCGTCGCGATGTCAAGAAGACGGGCGGGCGCGAGCGAGCGGTACCTCCCCTGACAACGATTCGGGATAAGGGGGCACTTCTCCTTGAAGTGACCCGTCGGCCGGGGCGGACTGGTCCGCGCTGTCCGCCCCAACGACAGGCGGTGCGTGCTGGTTCGTGCGGGCGGCAGCGCGCTATAGGGAGCGGAGCTTTTCCAGTTTCGCCGTGTCGAGGAGGAAGGTGTCGCGCGATTCGCCGCGGGTAGCGGCGCGGGCATCGTGGAGGCTGGAAAGGGCGCGGCTGACGGTCTCGCGCTTCGCGCCGATGCGCGCGGCAATGGCCTCGCGCGTCTCGTTCAGGCGCAGGCGGACCCGGCCGTTTCCGGTCGGTTCCCCGTCGGCCCGCGCCCGCTCCAGCAGGTAATGGGCGAGGCGGCCCTTGACGTCGCGCGTCTGTCGCGCGGTGGTCTGGTCCACCGACTCGCGCAGCCGCGCCGCGAGCGTCGCCAGCACGGCGCGCATCACGGACCGCTCCCGCTCCAGAAGCGCGAGGAAGTTATCCCGGTGCAGGATCAGGACCTCGCACGGCTCCGGGCCGACGAACGCGGATGCCGAGCGTCCCTGGTCGTCGAGCAGGGAGAGTTCGCCGATGTGCTCGCCCGCGTGGCGGGTGGCCTGGTGAACCGGCTCCCCGGTTTCGGGAGCGGCGCTCTTGATGTCGATACTGCCGGAGAGGATGACGTAGAGGGTGTGCCCGGGGTCGCCCTGGTGGAACAGCGCCTCGCGGGCAGGATATCTGGCTCGCCAGCACTGCTGGGCGACGAGCGCTAGCGCGGCATCGTCGAGTCGCGAAAAAAGGGGGACGCCCTTCAGGCGCGCGATCAGCGGGTCACTCTTCGTCGTCGGCTGTTCGGACGGCATCAGGGGTCGATTAGCCGTCAGATCGCCTTATTCCTGCTAAATGTGCCGGTCCGGGGCGTATCCATGCCACGCCCCGGACCGGCATCATCGCATCGCTTCTAAGGAGCCTCGCCGTAGTGGTCGCCGTACACGTCGCGGAAGGCTTCCGCGATCTCCGACATCTCGCCGCCGGAGAGGTGCCAGCCCATCGCGGAGACGTTCTCCTCCACCTGCTCTGGCCGCCGCGCGCCGACGATCGCGGCGGTGACACCGGGGTGGCGCAGGGTCCAGGCGATCGCGAGCTGCCCGACGGTTTTGCCGTGCCGCGCGGCGATCGGCCGCAGACGCTCCACGAACTCCAGGTGCTGGGAGAGCGCGGGCTCCTGGAAGTAGGGGTGCTTGCGCCGCCAGTCGTCCTCCGCCACCCGGCTCATGTCGAAGGAGCCGGAGAGCAGGCCCGCCTGCATGGGGCTGTAGACGATCACCCCGACCCCGTTCCGCTCGCACCAGGGCAGTATCTCCTCCTCGATGTCGCGCCGCAGCAGCGAGTAGGGCGGCTGCAGCGAGTCCACGTGCCGGATCGCCTCGCACGTCGCTATCTGCTCGACGTTGAAGTTGCTGACGCCGAGGTAACGCACCTTGCCCGCGTCCTGGAGGGCGGCCATCGCGCCCCAGGTGTCCTCCAGCGGCACCTCGCCCTCCGGGTCGGGCCAGTGTACCTGGTACAGGTCGATGGCGTCGACGCCGAGCCGCCTCAGGCTCGCCTCGCACTCCGCCCGGATGGAGTCCGGGTGCAGGTCGCCGGTCGGGCGCGGAGCGCCGTCGCGCAGGACCCGCCCGCACTTGGTGAAGACCATCACCCGGTCGCGCGGAATCCCCTGGAGCGCGCGCCCGACGACCTCTTCCGAGTGCCCGACGCCGTAGATGGCAGCCGTATCGATCCAGTTGCTGCCGAGCTCCACGGAGCGGCGTATTGCGGCGATGGAGTCGCCGTCGTCCTGCGGTCCCCAGCCGATCTGCCACGGCCCGCCCGCCGCCCATGCCCCGAAACCGACCGTCGTTATCTCCGGGCCGCTCCTGCCCAGCCTGCGTGTCTCAATATTCATGCTGTTGGTATACCCGCATCCGCGCCGACCGGGGAGCCTCAGCGGGTCCAGTTGGGCCGGCGTTTTTCGAGGAAGGCGCGGATGCCCTCCTGGCCCTCCGGGGAGACGCGCGCCGCGGCGAGCGCCGCGACCGTGTCCTCGGCGACCTCGGCGGGCGTCTTGTCCTCGATGCGCCGCAGGAGGCGCTTGAGCATGGCGACCGCCTGCGGCCCCGCCGCGAGGACGTCCTCCAGAGTCCGGTCTACGGCGGCGTCGAGCTCCGCGTCCGGTACCACCTGCTGGATGAGGCCGAGGCGGTGCGCCTCGGCGGCCGGGAAGGCAGCCCCCGACACGAACAGCGCCCGCGCCGCGCCCGGGCCGATCTTCTCCAGCACGAAGGGCGCGATCACGGCGGGCACCAGGCCCAGGCGCACCTCGCTGAAGGCGAACTGCACCGACTCCGCCGCGATCGCAATGTCACACGCGGCCACCAGACCGGTGCCGCCCCCGCGCGCGATCCCGTGCACGCGCGCGATGGTGGGCTTGGGGCAGTTCGCCATCGCGGCGAGCATCTGCTGGAGGTGGCGGGCGTCCGCGACGTTCTCCTCCAGGGAGTAGCGGGCGACGTGCTTCATCCAGTTCAGGTCCGCCCCGGCGCAAAACGACCGGCCCTCGCCGGTGAGGACGATGGCGCGGATGGCCGGTTCCTGTCCCAGTGCGGTGAACGCCCCCGTGAGTGCGTGTATCGATTCCTCGTCGAAGGCGTTGTGTACATCCGGGCGGTTCAGCGTGATGCGCGCCACGGGACCGTCGGTGGTCACGTTGATGGGGTCGGCCACGGCCAGGTACCTCCGGTGACGGTGAACGCGTGGTCCACCGGCGTTTCGAACGTCATCAGGACGCGCACCAGGCCCGGGGCGGCGGGCGGATCGGCGTCCCGCATCCGCCACATCCGGTGCGCGTCCGCGCCCGGCCCGATGCGGACGGCGTCGTTGCCGTACCACATCGTCCCCGGCCCGCCCTTGAGGAACAGCGTCTGACCCGGCTCGGGCTTCAGAGCGGTGTCGTCCGTCTCCCACACCCCGCCCGCCGGGAAGTCGAACGCGACCTGCACGGTCGCGCGCTCCAAAGTGTCGACCGTGCGAAGGCGCAGCGCGAAGCCTGCGTCGATCTCCCGGGCGGTCAGCTCCGCGCGGGCGGGCGGCAGGCGGCGTATCTCCCGCTCGGCGCGCGCCTCCCGGAACTCCTCGGGGAGCACGGGGCGCCCCAGTGGCTGCTCGTAGCCGGGCCGGTAGGGGTGCCGCTCCCCGCGCGAGAGAAGGCGCGCCGCGCCGCCGTCTTCCACCGTCATCTCGTCCGCGATAAACTGCCCGACGCCGAAGTAGCTCTGGTGGATGCTGACGGACGGCAGGTACGCCTGCCCGAACCGGAAGTTGAACAGGCGTGCGGAGTCCCGGAAGAACGACGCGCTGAGCGGCCCGCGCCGCACGCGCCAGAGGCCGTTCGCACCGAAGTGCCGCGCGAACGAGTCGGGAAGGGCGGCGCTGTCGGCAGGTTCCGGCTCGCCGTAACGGACGAGCACCTGCGAGAGACCGTAGCAGTCGCGCTGCGCGGGCGGCGTCGCCTCCCACAGAAACGCCGCCGCGGACCGAAAAAGGGCGGGCGCTTCCGAATCATCCGCCGGGGGCAGGAACGACGCCCAGAGGTAGGGCACGGCGAGCGACGCGCCGAGCGGCACCGTGCCGTTGTCCTGCCGCCGCGACAGGCCCGTCTCGACCGTGCCGTCGGCGTTCAGGAGGTAGAGGTCCGCGCGCAGGTTGCGCGCCACGGCGTCTCGCAGGTAAGCGTACCGCTCGTCCCGCGCCAGGATCAGCAGCGAGCGGGCGCAGATCGCGTCGTACACCCCCGCGCTCCGCTCGATGTAGAACCCGTCCGCGTCTAGGTCGATCCCCTCCGCCAGGTAGGCGTCGATCGTGTCGCCGACGGGAATGTCGGGGAAGAGGCGACCCGCCAGCGCCAGCGCGCCGCTGATGACCCAGCGGTGGTTCGGGGTGTGGAACCCGCCCGCGCGTGCCCCCTCCGTCATGCGCAGCGCGAACGCTTCGAGCCGGGAGAACGGCTCGGCCCACTCCGGCGCGGGCGGCGTCTCGCGCGCCACGAGAAGCGGCGGGCAAACGGCCTGGAGGATGAAGCCCGCGTCCGGGCTGGAGTCGTAGTTGCAGTCGCGCAGGTCGGTCAGCCCGCTCGGGCGCTGCGCCCGCTCCAGGTAGTCGAGGGCGGGCCGGACGCGCGGTAGAACCGCGTCTTCGTCCGGCCCGCCGCCGGCGAGATCGGGAAAGCGGCGGCGCATGAGGTGACGCCAGAGCGCCAGGGCGACGAGGCCCGCCGTGCCGCCGGGGTCGTCCGCGCCCCAGTCGGCG
This sequence comes from Armatimonadaceae bacterium, assembly GCA_035539875.1. GTDB lineage: Bacteria > Armatimonadota > Armatimonadia > Armatimonadales > Armatimonadaceae > CALEKU01. The sequence continues at coordinate 15,053 of DATLHN010000449.1, read as the reverse complement.
CGCACCACCGCGCCGGTGTCGAACCGTCCGGGCGTCGTCTGCTGCCGGGCGAGGTAGCCCGAAAGCTGCCCGCCCAGACCGCCGACCGCCTCCCCGAGCGTCATCCCTGTGCCCCTCACACCTTCTTCGACGCCGCGGACGGGACGCGCCACTCGGTGTCCCCGTACAGGAGTTGGAGCATGTTGATCTGCCCGCCGTGGTACGCCATGTTCCGGTAGGGGATTTCCAGCACCATGTGCCCGGGCATCGGGCCGCGCCGGGTCGGGAACGCGTGGTGCAGGTCCTCGTCGGCGAGGCCGCGCACGGCGTCCGCGCACTCCTTCGCGCTCTCGATCAGCAGCAGGGCCGCGTCCTGCGGGTTGTCGAAGGGGCGAGGGGCGGCCATCGGCCCGACGGCGGGCGGCTCCTCCTTGCGCAGGATCGCCGCCATCATGCGGTTGACGTGGATGCACTCGCCGACCTGGTCGAGCGCGCAGCGCAGTCCGGCCGCGCCCTCCACCTGCGGCACCCACTCGCGCCGGTTCTCATCCGTGTTTTCCAGGAAGTGCGCCACGAGGCGCCCGATGCTCTCGATCCGATCCGCCTGAAACTCCTGTACGGTCATACTTCCCTGGTTCCTCTCCGGGGCCTTTCTCAGCGCCCCCACAACCTCAGTCTATGTCTGTGTCTCCCTTTTCGAAATCCGCCAGAAGCCCGATTGTGGGCGCTACCGGTCGCCCGCAGAAGGCGGCCACCGGTAGATGGTGCGGCGGGGGCTGTCGGAGTCACTGCTCCATTTGCCCATTCCGTCAAGCGAGGTGTCCGAAAGATCCATAGTCGTCTCGAAAACCCAGATACCTCCGCTGGCACAAAGGCATCCCGTTCTACCCTTCGTATCGCGCAGGTGATAAACCCGCAGCGCGTCGAGTGCCTCGTGGCGCGAAATAGGGTAGCGGGCGGCGTCTTCACACGTGTACTCCCGCTGCTCGATGATCAGGTCCACGAAATCGGTGGGCATTTCCATCCAGTCGACCCCTATAAACTCAATGTCGATCAGGTAATCCATGCCGCCATCCTGTAGCGGCGACCTCAACAGAAGCTTATGGTGGCTCGCCGTGTAATCCCAGGTCTTGAAATAGCGGTCACTGCTGAAAACCTGCATCGCGTTAGTCGCTCACATCCGAAAAACGCCGAACTTCGTTTCGGGGATGGGCGCGTTCAGCGCGGCGGCGATGCCGAGACCGATGGCGCGCCGCGTGTCCACCGGGTCGAGGATGCCGTCGTCCCACAGGCGCGCCGTGCTGTAGTACGGCGACCCTTCCCGGTCGTACGTTTCGCGTGTCGGGGCCAGGAACGCCTCCTGCTCCTCCTCGGTAAGCGTTTCGCCGCGGTCCAGGCGCACCTGGAGGAGCACGCGCGCCGCCTGCTCGCCGCCCATGACGCTGATGCGCGCGTTCGGCCACATCCAGAGCTGGCGCGGGCCGAACGCCCGCCCGCACATGCCGTAGTTGCCCGCGCCGAACGACCCGCCGACGATGACCGTGAACTTCGGAACCTCGGCGCAGCTCACCGCCGTCACCAGCTTCGCCCCGTGCTTGGCGATGCCCTCGTGCTCGTAGCGCGCGCCGATCATGAAGCCGGTGATGTTCTGGAGGAACACCAGCGGGATGCGCCGCTGGCTGCACAACTCGATGAAGTGCGCCCCCTTCAGCGCGCTCTCCGAGAAGAGGACGCCGTTGTTGGCGAGGATGCCGACGGGGTAGCCCATCCAGCGCGCGAACCCGCACACCAGCGTCGGCCCGTAGGCGGGCTTGAACTCGTGGAACCGGCTGCCGTCCACCAGGCGCGCGATCACTGCGCGAACGTCGAACGGCTGGCGCAGGTCGCGCGGCAGGATGCCGTACATCTCTGCCGGGTCGTACGCCGGTTCTTCGGGGGGCAGCACGTCAAAAGGGAGCGTTACATCCGGCTTCGGGAGCGCGCCGACAATATCGCGGATCAGGCGCAGGGCTTCCGCCTCGTCCTCGGCCGCGTAGTCCGCCACCCCGGAGAGGCGGGTGTGGACGTCCGCGCCGCCCAGCGCCTCCGCCGTCACCTCCTCGCCCGTCGCCGCCTTGACGAGTGGCGGCCCGCCCAGGAAGATGGTGCCGTTGCCCCGGACGATCACCGTCTGGTCGGACATCGCCGGGACGTACGCCCCGCCCGCCGTGCAGGAGCCGAGGACGCACGCGATCTGCGGGACGCCGAGGGCGGAGAGGCGCGCCTGGTTGTAAAAGATGCGCCCGAAGTGGTCCCGGTCGGGGAAGACCTCCGCCTGGAGCGGCAGGTACGCGCCGCCGCTGTCCACGAGGTACAGGCAGGGCAGGCGGTTCTCGCCCGCGATCTCCTGGGCGCGCAGGTGCTTCTTGACGGTGAGCGGGAAGTAGGTGCCGCCCTTTACCGTGGCGTCGTTCGCCACGATCACGCAGGGCTGGCCGCGGACCGTCCCGATGCCGGTGACGATGCCTGCGCCCGGAGCCGCGTCGTCGTATACGCCGTTGGCGGCGAGGGCGGAGAACTCCAGGAAGGGCGCGCCGGTGTCGAGCAGGGCGTCGATGCGCTCGCGTGGGAGCGACTTGCCCCGTGCCCGGTGCTTCGCCACGGCGTCCGCGCCGCCGCCCTCGCGCACCCGCGCCAGGCGTTCGTTCAAAGCTTCCGCGAGGGCGCGGTGGTGCGCCGCGTTCTCGCGGAAGGTCGGTGAGTCGGTGGGAATGTCGCTCGTTAACGTTTCCAAGGGCAATCCACGCTCCGTTGCGTGCGTAATCGCGCGTTTCCCCTATTGTACCTCCGCCCGCGCCGCTTCCGACGGCACGGCAGGGTATTTAGCGGCGGCGCGGGAACTATAGAGGAGTTGTAAGACACGCCCGCCCGCGTGTACCTCTGAAGGAATCCGAACGACCATGACGCCCCGCCTGCGGAACGCCGCCCTCGCCCTCGCACCTCTGGCCGCCTCACTCGCCGCCTCTACCCCCGCACAAGCAGCGCAGCCGCCGGCGGCGAAGGCGAACGCCGCCGCTACGTGCCGCAACCCGCTGAAGACGGACGGCGCCGATCCCTGGATGGGCTACCACGACGGGTGGTACTACCTCGCGACGACGACCGTCATGGACGTCCGCCTGCGACGCGCCCGGACGATCGCCGGACTCCGGGACGCGCCCGACAAGGTCGTCTGGAAGGACGAACACCCGGCCCGCTTCCGCGACATCTGGGCTCCCGAGTTCTTCCTGATGGACGCGGGGGGCGGGCGCGGCCCGCGCTGGTACCTCTACTACACGGCGGCGGACGGCGTGGACACGAACCACCGCATGTACGTCGCCGAGAGCGCCGGGACCGACCCGTTGGGGCCGTACACGTTCAAGGCCAAGCTCAAGACCGACCCGGAGGACGCCCACTACGCCATTGACGGCACCGTGCTGAAGACGCCGGACGGGTCTCTTTACTTCGTCTGGTGCGGCCGGCCCAGCCCGGCGAAGCAGGGGCTGTACATCTCGCGCATGTCGAACCCGTGGACGCTGACCGGTCCGCGCGTCTACCTCCCCGCCGACGGCTTCGGGTGCGACATCGTGCGCGAGGGGCCGTCGTTCCTCCAGCGCGGCGGCAAGGTCTTCCTCATCTACTCCGCTTGCGCCGCCGACACGGCGGACTACCGGCTCGGGATGCTGACGGCGGAGGCGACCGGCGACCTCATGAACCCGGCGTCGTGGAAGCAGCACCCGCGCATGATCTTCGGGCGCGTGGATCAGTGGGGCGTCTTCGGGCCGGGGCACAACTCGTTCTTCAAGTCCCCCGACGGGACGGAGGACTGGATCGTCTACCACGCCAAGGTGGGGTCCGCCCAGAACTACCGCGACCGCACCACCCGCGCGCAGCCGGTCACCTGGACCGCGGAGGGCGTTCCGCTGCTGGGCCTGCCCCTGCCGCTGGAGGCCGACGTCCCGGTCCCCTCGGGGGAGGCGAAGCAGCCCTCCACGCCGCCGCGCTAACTCCCCGTCGAGCGGTAGCGGCGCTCGCCGAAGCGCCAGACGCGCAGGGCGGCGAGCAGGAAGAGGAAGCCGATCAGCGGGGAGGTCCAGGGCAGCCACGCCGGGACTCCCAGTTCCGCCGCCCGCCCGAGCAGCGCGCTCGCGGGGATGTAGCCGACCGTGGCGAGCGGCACGACGAAGGTGAAGAAGCGGCGGAACCAGTCCCGGTAGATCGACATCGGGTACTGCGCCGTTTCCGTGCCGCCGTAGGTGACCGTGTTCATGATCTCCAGCGACTCCACGGTCCAGAAGCAGAGCGTCGCCTGGAGGACGAACAGGCCGTAGAAGACGCAGGACCCGCTCAGGATGGACGCCGCGATGAGCGCCGCCTTCGCGGGCGTCCAGGCCACCCCCACGGCGCTCGCGGCCCAGCCGAGAGCGAGGAGTCCCGTCGTCAAACGCCCGACGCGCAGGAACTGGAACTCGCTCCCGGCTACCTGGAGCGCGGTGGGGCGGGGGCGCAGGAGCAGTCGGTCGAAGTCGCCCGCCTTGACGACGCTGGAGAAGAGGTCGAAGCCGCGCCCGAACGACTCCGCGAGCGCGAAGGCGACGTTGACCATCCCGAAGAGCAACGCGACCTCGGCGAGCGACCAGCCGCGCAGGCTGCCGAAGCGGTCGAACAGCGCCCAGATGCCCAGGAATTCGATGGCGATGCCGACGAACTGGCCGAGCGACCAGAGGACGAACGACGCCCGGTACTGCATCTGCCCGCGCAGGGAGACGGCCATGTAGCGCCCGTAGAGCCGGAGGGAGTCGTGCATCGCGCGCGCTATCCCCCCTGCACCACGAGGCGGCGGACGCCCCGGGCGAGGAGCGCCCGCCCGGCGAGCGCGAACGCCGCCGTCCAGAGGAGTTGTTTGGCGACGATCAGAGGCGCGGCCTCGGGCGGCAGGTGTCCCATGTAGAGTCGGAAGGGGGCGTCCGCCATGCCGCCGAACGGCAGCGCGGCGAGGATCGGCTGCGCCCAGTCCGGGAAGAGCGGGATGGGGACGATCATGCCGGAGGCGATCAGGACCAGCGACGGTGCGAGGCGCGCGATCCCGTCCCCGGAGACGGTCCACAGCAGCGAGACCGTGAGCAGGGTGCTGAACGCGCTCACCAATAGCAGCGCGCCGACCATGGCGACCGCCCACGCCAGAGCGGAGGCCCCGCTCGGCGGCAGCGCCATGCCGAAGAAGGGGACGGCGACCGCGAACATGGGGAGGGCGCGCAGCAGCACCGGGGCGGAGCGCGCCGCGATCGCACGCGCGTACCACAGCCCCCACAGGTCGAGCGGGCGCGCCATCTCATAGGCCACCGATCCGGACCGCATCATGTTCCGAATCTCCGGGTCCGGGTTGGACGAGTAGGGGATCATGACGAAGAACGCCTGCCCGAGCCAGACGTAGGTGATCGTCTCCGCCAGCGACATCGGCTGCGCCGTCGCCGCGCCGTTGCGGAAGAACGCCTCCAGGATCATGACCCGGATCAGGCCCCAGAAGAGCTGCGTCCCGAACCCCGCGATTGCCGCGGCCCGGTACTGGAGCAGCATCTTGAACCGCGCCGCGAACAGGGAAAGGTAGGCCCGCAGGTTCATCCGGAGGCCACCTTCTCCGCGCCGTAGAGGCGGGCGATGATCTCCTCGATGGGCGGGTCCTGGACGAGCAGGTCGCGCACGCCGTGGGCGGCGGTCACGCGCCCGATGAGCGCGGCGGTGGCGGTGCGGGTCGGGTCGAAGCGCAGGGTGACGCGCGCCCCCTCGCGCGCGATCACCTCCGCCTCGGGGTCGGAAACGGCCTCGTCTGCGTCCGCAAGGTCGATCAGGAGCCACCGCTCGGTGGTGACGCGCGCCCGGAGTGCATCGAGCGAGCCGTCGGAGAGGATCCGGCCGTTCGCGATCACCATGACGCGGGTGCAGAGCGCCTCGATGTCGTCCATGTCGTGCGTCGTCAGGATGACGGTGACGCCGCGCTCGCGGTTGAGTCGCCGCACGAAGTCCCGCACCGCCAGCTTCGAGACGGCGTCCAAACCGATGGTCGGCTCGTCTAGGAAGAGGATGTCGGGGGTGTGCAGCAACGAGGCCGCCAGCTCGCAGCGCATACGCTGGCCGAGCGAAAGCTGCCGCACCGGCACGGTGAGCAGCGGGGCGATGTCGAGCGCGGCGACCAGCTCCTCCCTCGCCCGCGCGTAGTCGGCGGCGGGGACGGCGTAGATGTCGCGCAGCAGGTCGAACGAGTCCGCGACCGGCAGGTCCCACCAGAGCTGCGAGCGCTGGCCGAAGACGACCCCGATGCGCGCGACGTGCGCGATGCGCTCGCGCCACGGCACCCGCCCGCTCACCTCGCACCGCCCGGAGTCCGGCACCAGGATGCCGGAGAGCACCTTGACCGTGGTCGACTTGCCCGCGCCGTTCGGCCCGATGTAGCCGACCAGTTCCCCGCGCTCCAGGGTAAACGAAATCCCACCCAGCGCCGTTACCGTGCGGTAGACCGGCCGGACGAAGCCGCGCACCGCGGCGAACGTCCCTTCCGGGCGTTCGGCGACGCGGTAGGTCTTGACCAGGTTTTCGACGGTGATCTGCGGCATGGTGAGCGCCTGTCCCCTGGGACGCAAGGAGGCACTATACCACGCTCGCTATCAGGCCGCCAAATCGCCGCCCAGCTTTCTTTCGAGGAACGCGTAGGCGGCGTCGCGCACGTGCTCCGGGAAGTCGTGAGCGAAGTTGCCGGGGCCGTCTCTTTCGTTTCCGAGCGCACCTTCCAGCCCGCCGGGGCGTGATGCTCCGGCATCTCGCCGAGGTAGTCGAGCCAGACGGTACGAAGGCGCGCCTTCTTCGCCTTCCACGTCTCGGGAGTGTCCCCGGCGGTCACCAGAGGGGCGCGCCCTTCGCGTTCCATTCGGAGAGCAGGTGGTGGGCAGCAGACATGGCAGGGGATTCCTTCGCGACGTCCACAGGGTTAATCCTCCTGCGCGAGGCGACGCTCGACGTGCTTGAGGCCGAAGAAGAGCAGCGTGCCGACGAGGAAGACGGCGATGCCGATGAGGTTCAGGCGGACGTCGTCGAGCGTGCCGTGCCGGGTGGGCACTTCGCGGCGGTGGAGCATCTCCGCGACGGCGTACCCCGCGCTGAGCACGAACGCGGCGGCAGCAGACACGACCTTCAGGCGGGCCTGGCCGTACTGGAAGGCCCGCACCATCAGGACGACCAGGACGCCGTACCCGACGACACTGGCGAAGTTTCGCAGGACGACGTTCACCTGGAGGAGGAGCCGCTGGTCTACGGGGGCGAAGCGCACGGCGGGCGGTATCCAGTAGTCCAGCGCCGCGTTCAGCAGGCGCAGGCTGTTCTCGAAGTCGCCGCGGTCCGTGGAGAGCAGGTAGAGCACCGACATCCACGCCGCGAGCGGGCCGACGTAGAGAAGGCAGCGAAGAGCGCGCCGCACCAGGGTGGGCCGCGGTCGGGGCGGTTCCGGTTCGTCTGCTGGGGCGGGGTTCTGGTCTTCGGGCACGTCCCATTATAGCCGCCCGCCCGGCGGGGCGCGGCTATAATGAGGGCATGATCGTCCTCGTCCCTGCCCACGTTCACGAAGAACTTGTCCCCGCGGCGCGCGCGGTCGCGCCGAACGCCGAACTGATGCCCTACGCCGAAGAGGGAGCCGTCCCGGATGCGGGGCGCGCCGAAGCCGTCTACCGCTGGATCGACGGCAGGCGGTACGCGCGCCTCGCCGTCGAGGAGGGGCCGAACGTCCGCTGGCTCCACACCGCGAGCGCGGGCGTCGATCACGTCATCACGCCCGGCATCGCGGAGAAGGTAAACGCCGGGAATCTCGTCCTGACCGACTCCGGGCCGGCCTTCGGCATCGCCATCGGGGAGTTCGTGCTCGGGTGGATGCTGGCGGTCACGCGCCGCCTGCCGGAGATGTGGGAGCAGCAGCGGACGAAGACCTGGGGGTGGGTGACGCAGCAGCGGGAACTGTACGGACAGACGGTCGGCGTCATCGGCCTCGGCCCCGTCGGACTGGGTATCGCGGAGCGGTGCCGGGCGATGGGGATGCGCACCCTGGGCCTGCGCCGCCGCCCGGAGAGCGTGCCGGGGGTGGACGAGACGCTGACGGGGCCGGAAGGGCTGGACCGCCTGCTGGCGGAGAGCGACTGGGTGGTGGTCGCCGCCGCGCTGACCGGCGAGACCCGCAGTCTTCTGAGCACGACCGAACTCGCGCGCATGAAGCCCACCGCACGGGTGATCAACGTCGCGCGCGGCGCGCTGATCGACGAGGCCGCGCTGACCGACGCGCTGCGGTCGGGCAGGATCGCCGGGGCGTGCCTCGACGTCTTCGTACAGGAGCCGCTCCCGGCAAACAGCCCGCTCTGGAGCCTGGAGAACGTCTTCATCTCCCCGCACAGCTCCGCCTGGACCACCGGCCTGCGCGAGCGGCAGAAGCGTCTCTTCCTGGAGAATCTGGCGCGATACGCGCACGGCCAACCGCTGTACGGGATCGTGGACGTGGCGCGCGGCTACTGAGTCCGAGGGACCCCGGTGGCCAGTCGGCGCAGCAGGTCCGCCGTGTCCGCGTCGGCGGGGAAGAACGACTCGAGGGCCATCTCCGAAAGCGTCACCTCCACCGGCGTCCCGAAGACGGTAGTCGTGCTGAGCAGGGAGAGCGTGCCGCCGTCGGTGGCGAGCCGCAGCGGCACTGCAACGCCGCCGTAGTCGGTCTCGGGAACGGCAGCAACGGCGTTCTCCGCTCTGGCGGCGGGCAGGGGATAGTCGCGCAACTCCCGCAGGAGGCGGTCTAGGACCGGGTCCGCCGTGACCTCGATCTGCTGGCGCAGGCGGGTAAGCAGGTGTCGCCGCCACTGGCGCAGGTTCGCGATCCGGGGCGCGAGTCCCTCCGGGTGCAGGCTGATCCGCAGGACGTTCACCGGCGGGCGCAGCAGGGCAGGCGACACGCCCGCGAGCAAGGGGGCGATCGCCCGGTTGGACGCGAGGAGCGTCCAGTGGCGGTCGACGGCGAGCGCCGGGAACGGCTCGTGCGCCGAGAGCACCAGGTCCACCGCCCGGCGCGCGGCGGCGAGCGCCGGGTCGGCGAGGGGGCGCTCGGGGTACACCGGCGCGTACCCCGCGGCGACGAGCAGCCCGTTGCGCTCGCGCAGGGGGATCTCCATCCTCTCGGCGAGGTGCAGCACCATCTCGCGGCTTGGCCGGGAGCGGCCCGTCTCTATGAAGCTCAGGTGTCGCGCGGAGACGTCCGCCTCGCCCGCCAGGTCGAGTTGGCTCAGACGGCGGCGCAGGCGCCACTCGCGCAATAGGTCGCCCACGGGCCGGGATACCGACATAACGGCAGTCATGGCTCGATGATAGCCCGCGGGAAAAACGGATTCCATTACCTCCCAAGTAATTGCCCGGCTCCGTGTGCCGCGGCATGATGGAAGCGAAGGAGAACGAAATGGACCCGCTGAACGACCTGATCGACCGCTACATCGCCGCCTGGAACGAGACCGACACCGGCCGCCGCCGCGACCTGATCGCCCGGACCTGGACCGAGGACGCCGCCTACGCCGATCCGATGGTGCAGGGCGAAGGCCACGACGGCATCGACGCCATGATCAAAGGCGTCCAGGCACAGTTCCCCGGACTCCGGTTCCGCCGGACGGGAACTTTGGATGCCCACAACGACCGCGTCCGCTTCGGCTGGGAGCTTGGACCAGAGAGCGGGCACGCCCTCGCGGGCGGCGTCGACTTCGGGGTGGTCGTGGGCGGCCGCCTCCGCTCGGTCACCGGCTTCCTCGACTTCGCGCCGTAGCGCGTGTGACGAGAACGCCCCCGCCCTGCCGCCGCCGTCTTCGCTCCGGCGGCAGGGCGGGGGCGTCGCTCTGCCGAAAGGTCCGGGAAAGCCCGAGGGCGTAGAGGAGCGACGGGAAGGCAAGCCATGACAAAGATCGTCATCGTCGGCGGGGGGAGCGGATTCGGCGGGAAGCTCAGCAAGGACGTCCTTGCACTGTCGGTGCTGAGGGACTGCCATCTGGTGCTGGTGGACGTCAACGAGGCCAAACTGGCCGCGGTCACGCGCTACGTCGAGCGGATCGTCGAGGCGTACGACCTCCCGGCGCGCGTGGAGGGGACGACCGACCGGCGAAAGGCGCTGCCCGGGGCGGACTTCGTGGTCACCAGCATCTCGGTCGGCGGCCCGGCCTACGCGGGCTTTCCCTCAAGCGTCGAGGTGGAGATACCGCGCAAGTACGGCGTCGAGCAGAGCGTCGCGGACACCATCGGCGTCGGCGGCATCTTTCGCTTCCTGCGCACCGGCCCGGTACAGCTCGCCGTCTGCCGCGACATGGAGGAGCTGTGTCCGGACGCGCTCCTGGTCAACTACACAAACCCGATGTGCATGCTGACCTGGCTGCACGGGGCCGAGACCGGAATCGCCAACGTTGGCCTCTGCCACAGCGTTCAGCACACCGCGGGGGAGATGGCCGGGTATCTCGGCGTGCCGAAGGGCGAGGTTACCTACCTCTGCGCGGGCATCAACCACCAGGCGTGGTACCTGAGCCTGCGCCACCGGGGCGAGGACCTGTACCCCGCGCTGAAGGCGAAGCTGGACGACCCCGAGACGGTGGCGAAGGATACGGTGCGCTTCGCGATGCTGAAGCACTTCGGCTGGTTCGTGACCGAGTCCACGCGCCACTGCTCCGAGTACCACCCGTACTTCCGCCGCACCGACGACCTGATGACTCGCTACGGGCTGGAGAAACGCAAGGTGGCGGAGACGGAGCGGCTGCGGGACTGGATCGCGGACCCGGAGAACGTCCCGATCCCGGACCTGTCGGTGTCGGTGGAGTATGCGGCGAAGATCATCGAGGCGGTCGTGACGGACGCTCCCTACCGGTTCAACGGCAACGTCCTGAACGCCGGGCTGATCGACAATCTGCCGCCCGGCTGCTGCGTGGAGGTGCCCTGCCTGGCGGACGCCGAGGGGATCCACGCCTGCCACGTCGGCCCGCTCCCGGCGCAGCTCGCGGCGCTGAACCAGACCAACGTCGTGGTGCATGAGCTTGCGGTCAACGCGGTACGTCACCGGGACAAGGAGGCGGCGTTCCACGCCTGCCTGCTGGACCCGCTTACCCGCTCCGTCTGCGGCCTGGACGAGACCCGCGCGATGTTCGAGGAACTGTGGGCGGCGGAGGGACGCCTGCTCTCGGACTGGTTCGGGGCATAGAAACGCCCCCCGCCGCCGCTTGACGGCGGGGGGGGCGGGTGTAGCCTACGGGATGACGATCGTGCCGACGTCGGTGTTGTTCGGCGCGGCGACGCCGACGCCGGACTTGATCGCGACGCGGTCGATGCCGGTCGGCGGGTCGGTGTAGACGGCGTCGAGGCGGTAGACGCCGGGCAGGAGCGCCCAGATCTTGAACGAGCCGTCCGAGAGCGTGGTCCCGACGTTGACCTCGGTGCCGACCGGGTAAGCCGGACCCTGCTCGTAAATGGCGCGCACGACCGCGCCCGCGAGCGGCGTCCCGACGCCGTCCACGACGCGACCGGTGACCGTGCCCGAGGCGGTGCGGACGACCGCGGGGATGACCGGCTGGAGCTTGTAGCGGCCGTTGCCGGTCCGCACGATCGACTTGTAGACGTTGAAGTCGAGCAGGACCCCGGTGACGGCGTTCGGCTCGACGTCGTAGTTGACGTTGACCTTGATGCCCGTCCGCTCCGCGCTCGGAATCTCCAGCTCGTGCGTGCCCGTCTCGTCCGTGACGGTCGCGTCCTCGACGAAGAACCGGACCTGGTTGTAGCGACCCGCCGGGATCGTGTTCGCGCCGACAAGCACCTCCTGCTTCGCCAGGTCGAGCAGGTTGACGTCCACCGGAGTCGTGGAAATCGTCTGCCAGCCGCCGTTCAGGTTCGCCTCGACCCGCGTAATGGTCATCTCGACCGCGGTGACGTCCGGATCGCCCGGCGCGTCGGCCATGTAGACTTCGAGTCGGCCCGACGTACTGCCTCCGCCTCCGCCGCCGATGCCGCCGTTGTCCGAAGAGCCCGAGCCGCCGCAGCCGCCGAGCAGAAGCGCGCTCGGCACGGCCGCCAGGGCGGCGACCAGGGTCGCGAAGAGCCGTCTGCGGCTCCAGAATGCAGTCATGGGTCTCGCTCCTTGGGGAAGTTGTCCCGATCCTGATCGTATATTCGGGACCGGAAGACGCCATTGTCTCCGTACCAGTACCCGAGCAATACCCAGTTGTTGTTGATTCTACGCAAATACTGGTATTGTGTCGGACGGCTAACCGCCCGCCGCCGTGAGCAGACGCGTGAGCGAGAGCGTTCGGTAATGCTTTTTCCCAAGACCGACATAAAGGTCGAGCGTCACGTCCTCCGGGCGGACGGTAACCCGCCCGTAGCCCGGCAGGTCCGCGTACTCGTAGTGTCGGATGTGCGGGGCCTCGGCGGCGAGCAGGGCGCGCCGCTCGGTCTCGGTCTGCGGGGAGAACTCCGGCTCCAGCCGCACCAGGTCGGGGCCGTACTGCTTGACCCCTTCCACCTCGTTTTTCGGCTTCAGGTCCGGGCCGGGCAGGACGCTCAGCGTCGCGACCTGGACGAACGGCCCCTTCTTCGTGGAGCGCACGACAGTTCCGTACTTGTGCAGGTGGCCGCAGAGGACGAGGGCGCGGTGCTCCCCCAGCAGGTCCATGAGCCTCTCGCGCCGGGCGGAGTCGGCGGGCTTCGCCAGCAGGTGCCAGTTCGAGCGCGCGCCGTAAGGGACCAGCGGCGGGTGGACCACGACGAAGACGTGCCGGGCGTCGCCGCGCGCCGCGAGCGTCTTCTCCAGCCACTCCAGTTCCGCCTCGACCGGCCGGTAGGCGTCCAGGAAGGCGAAGAGTGCGGGGCCGCGCCGGTAGGCGAACGACGCCGAGGTCAGCTTCTGCCCGGCCTCACCCGCCAGGTAGGGCAGCAGCACCTCGTTGAACGCCTCGACGGAGCCGGGGCCGGTGACGTCGTGGTTGCCCTTGCAGAAGAGGAAGGGGCGCTCCAGTTTCGCATCCCGCAGGAACGCCACGGCGTCCTTGCAGTGGACGCGCGCCAGTTCGGGGGTGCCCGCCAGTCCTTCCACGAAGTCGCCGATGTGCAGCGCGAACGCCGTGTCGCGCTCCGAGCGGACGCGCGCTCTTAGCTCCGCGAACAGCGCGGGCGTCACCTCGCGGGTGATCCGGCTGTAGTTCTCCACCTGCCGGACGTCGTTCGGCTTCTCCCGCTTCAGCCACTCCATGTCGTGGTGCTCCAGCCGGTCGAAGTGCAGGTCGCCGAGCAGCAGGAAGGAGAAGGAGTCGTTCTGCGCTCCGGCGGCCAGGGACGCAGGTCCCGCCGCCAGTGCCGCCGCGGCGGCGAGGGCGCCCGCGCCGAGCACCCGGCGGCGCGACACGAGGGTAAGAGTGTTGCCGTTCATAGGTTCTGGTCGTCCTCGATCGTGAACATGTAATAGATGCCGTTCCGGTTGGTCTTCGCCGCCTGGTCCATCCGCATCCACTTGGCGTGTCCGTCGGCGAAGGCGAAGTTCGCGCCGAGCTGGTGCCGCCCGATGAAGCGCGCGTTCCGGTCGGTGGTGCGGCCCAGGTTCGGCGTGGGGAGGCGCGTCGTGAACGGCTCCTTCAACTCGGCGACCAGGTCGCTCTTGGCGCCGCTGTACGCGATGTAGTAGCCGGAGCCGTCCCCGAACAGGATCGTGTCCGCGGGCACGAGGAAGTCGGAATAGGAACTGGCGGACTCGCGAAGGGGCGGCGTGGCGACCTGACCGTCGGCGACGTTGGAGGCGGAGGAAGCCGACGCGTACAGCGAGTTCGCGGCGAAGGCGACGTTGTTGCGGGAGCCGTTGTTGGCCAGGGGGGCGTCGATCTTCGGGCTGGGCACCCAGTTGTCGAAGTCCTTGGACGGACAGGCCGACATGAACTCGTTGCTCTTGACGTACGGAATCAGAACATCCATCCAGAAGTAGAGCTGGTTCGTCGAACTCGCCCCGTACCATATCTGCGGGGTCGTCTCGTCCGTGTCCTGGAGGTACATGGAGTAGGCGAGGCCGGTCTGCCGCACGCCCGACAGGCACGAGGCCGACCGCGCCTTCTCCCGGGCCTGTGCGAACACGGGGAACAGGATCGCGGCGAGAATCGCTATGATCGCGATCACGACGAGAAGCTCGATCAGCGTAAATCCGCGGTGGGAGGGGACGCGAAACTGCGTGGTCATGGCTTAGTTTCCTTGAGGGACGGCGGGGCAGGGAGCGGCCCGTCCGGGACGGCGCGAAACTCCGCGCGGATCTCGGCTTTTGCGCCCGCGGCGCCTTTAGTTACGGTGACGAGGGTCCAGCCCTGGGGCTGCTTGCCGCGCGGCAGCCCGAAGGAGACGGGCGGCGTGGTGTGGTAGAGGACGCCGCCGGAGCGCGTCTCTAGCGGCCGGTGGAGGTGGCCGGAGAGCACCGCGCGAACGCCCGCCCGCTCGATCAGGCCCAGCAGGCGTTCGCGCGGCTCCGGCTCGATGTTCCAGTAATCGCCGCCCGCCTCGTCCGGCGCGGCCAGGAACGGCGGGTAGTGGGTGAGCAGCAGGGTCGGGACGCCGCCACCTGGGGCGGGGCGCATCTCCCGCTCCAGGAAGGCCCACTGCGCGGCCTCCGCGGGCAGACCGCTGCCCATAAGGGGGGAGTTCACGCCGATAACGCGCACCCCCGCCAGGGTCTCCGCCCAGAACGAGCGTCCGAGCCGCTTTTCGTACCGCTCCACGCGCTCGCCGGTGACGCCCCCCGGCTTCCCGGCCAGGCGCTTCGGGCCGACGTCATGATTTCCCGGCACGAAGCGAACGGGCGCGCGGAAGCCCCTGACCTGCGCGGCGAAGTCGTCGAACTCCTCCGGCTTGCCGCCCTCGGTCAAATCGCCCGCGATCAGGACGAGCTCCACGCCCGCGGCGTTCACCGCCGCGATCACGCCGTCGAAGCGACCCCGGTGGAGCGGTTGGTCGTCCTTCTGACCGCGCGTGACGTGCGGGTCTGAGACCAGCGC
>DATLHN010000448.1:0-2622 GCA_035539875.1 Armatimonadaceae bacterium | reverse complement strand
TCGCCGGGCGTCTCCAGCGCGGAGTGGCCCGACAGCGAGCTGGGCGCGTTCAGGTTCGCGCCGCGGTCTATGCCGACGCCGAGCCGGTCTACCAGTTCCCCGCCCAGCCAGGCCGTGAACAGCCCGAGGCCGATACTGAGGAAGGAAAGTACGATGGCGGCGGTACCCGGAGCGCCCGGGTCGCCGCCGAAGCGCAGCCAGCCGGACAGGGCGAACCCGAGCAGCACGACGGTGTTTCCCAGTCCGTGCGTGAGGCCGACGCGGCGCGCGCGCGTCCCGGCCGGGATCCCCGCCCAGTCGATCCACCCGGGGATGGCGGCAAGGAGCCCGAACGCGACGCCCGGAATGATCAGCCAGTAGGCGACCCGGTGGAATTCGGCGCTGCCGGTCAGCGAGCCGACGACGTCGAAAATAACGGACGTGGCGAGCAGCCCCAGCGGGAAGACTACCAGCATGGGATGCAGCGCGTGGCCCAGCAGTTTCACCCGACTCTCCATGGTGCGACCTACTCCCTTCGGACAAGGTGGCGAACGCCCGCGATAGAGGTTTCCGCCGCTCGTCTATTGTTCTTGTTTCCCGACCGCTGCCGGGCGAAACGGCTATGAAGGGAATCCGCGTGCGCACACTCCATATTCCTGACAGCGGGCAACATCCATAGCGCGGGGGAGAGCACATTGACACGACGACAGGCTTTTCGGGCGGCGCTCACGGCGGGCTTTTCGCTCGCGCTTCTGCTGGGCTCGGGCGGCTGCGGAGGCTCGGGCAGCGGCGGGGCGGCGACCACCTTCACCTTCGATTTCGACCAGGGCGTACAGGGGTGGACCCACGGCTTCGCGGACTACCCGGTGGACGACGACGCGAACTTCGAGTTCCTGTTCGACGCCAGCGTCCCGATCCCTGACGACGCCGTTCCCGGCAAGCGCGGGGCGCGCATCGGCGGTTCGAACCGCAGCGACGACCTGTTCATGTTCCTGAAGCAGAAGGTGAGCGGGCTGGAGGCGGATCGGACCTACCGGGTGCGCTTCGACGTGCGCCTCGCGTCCAACGCGCCGAGCGGCGGCGTCGGGGCGGGGGGCGGCCCGGGTGAGTCGGTGACCGTCAAGGCGGGCGCGGTCCGCTCGGAGCCGAAGCCGGTACAGCAGAATATGGCGGGCACTCCCTACTGGCGGATGAACGTGGAGAAGGGCGACCAGTCCGTCGGCGGGCGCGACGTTCTCGTGCTGGGGAATATCGGCGTCCCCACCGGCGGCGCGTACGTGCGCAAGGACCTCACGAGCGGCGCGAGCGCCTTCACGGTTACCACCGACTCCACCGGCAGCGCCTGGCTCCTGGTCGGCACGGACTCCGGCTACGAGGGCCGCACCGTCCTCTACTACTCCCGCATCGAGGCCGTCTTCACGCCACTCTAACACTCTAAGAGGTATCAGGGGTAGAGCCCGAGGAGCGCCCACTGACGACGCGCCCGGATCTGAAATGCGGAGTTCATTCTCAGGCGGGCCACCGTTGCCCGCCCCGAAGGCGTACGACCCTGTACCTGCATCGATTTCTGGTCGAACAGGAAATGTTCCTCCCAGAGGTCCTGACGGGGATGAAACAGGGGTACATCGGCGTCCGTAAGGCCATCGCGGGCGGACACGGAATCTGCCTTGTACAGGTTGCACGACTCGCAGGCGAGGGCCAGATTACCCGGTGCGTCATCGCCTCCCTGGGAGCGGGGATGGATGTGCTCCACTTCGAAGGCGAAGTTGAAGACCTGTTCGGGCGCGCGGCAGTACTCGCACCTCTGTCCGGCCCGCGCCGCGACCTGAGGATAACGTGGATTCACGACTTCACGTGCTGGAGGGATTGAGTACGCGAGATCGATGCATCGAACGCGGCTTCGACCAGGCGCTCTAGTTCCTCGTACTCAGCAGGGGTCAGGGAGGCGCGGCGCGCCTTGAGGTCCCGCAGGCGGTCCTGCTGGGTACTGGTGAAGAAGGCGTCGCCCCGGTTGAACGGCCAGATGACGATGGGCGTGGGCGGCGCATCCGCAGCCAGACGACTCATCAGAGCCTCAAGGGCCTCGCGCGGCGTGGCGCCGAACCCCTGCTCCGAGCCGGAACTGGCCCGGAACTGAGCTGCCTCGATACCAGGAGTCCGACTCATGACCTGCCTCCTGTCGTATCGTACCACAACGTTCCTCACGATAGGCAGCGTGCGTGAACCCCCGGGCAGTGCGCGGGAACCAAGTGTGTACAGGCCCGGAAGGAGACGGATTTCGATGACACCGCTGCCAAGCCACGACAACGAGTTGCTGCGCGGGGTGCGCGTGGCGACCCCCTGCCACGCCTCCTGGGACGAGATGCCCGGGGGCGACCGCGTGCGATCCTGCGAGCACTGCCGTAAGCGCGTCTACAACCTTTCCGCCATGACCGCGGCGGAGGCGGCGAAGCTCGTGCGCGAGGCGGAGGGGAAGGCGTGCGTCCGGTACTACGCCCGGCCGGACGGGACGATGCTGACGCAGGACTGCCCGGTCGGCGTGGCGCGCGTCCGGGCCCGGATCGCGCGGGCGGTCGCGGCGGCCAGCGGCGCGGTCTTCGCCGCCGGGCTGACGACCGGGGCGTTCCGGAGCGGCGGCGGGGA
>DATLHN010000447.1:0-35513 GCA_035539875.1 Armatimonadaceae bacterium | reverse complement strand
TACTTTCCCTGAGTAACCGGCGGTACTGCCGGTTACTCAGGGAAAGTAAGACCGCCTGGAACAGGATCTGCGAGCCGACTTGCTGGGTCGCGTGGCGCTTCGCGACGTGTCCCGCCTCGTGCGCGAGTACCGCCGCCAGTTCGTCGTCCGAGTCAACCTCGTCCAGCAGGCCGCGCGAGGCGAAGACGTAGCCGCCCGGCAGCGCGAACGCGTTGGTGGTGTCCGACCCGATGATGCCGAACGTGTAGCGGATGTCCTGTCGCGGCGCTTCGCTGGATACGTCCGCGCCGAGCCGCCGGACCCAGTTGGTCAGGAGCGGGTCGTCATCGAGGCCGTTGGCGTCGGTGAAGTTCCGGGCGAACACCGGGCCGATCAGCTTTTCGAACTCGGTGTCGATGCGGTCGGCGCGGGCGGGGGCCGCGTGAAACGCCGCCACAAGGAGCAGCAGCAGCGCCGCGGCGAGGCGGGCGAGGCGCGGGGTCATCAATAGCGGTAGGCCCGGTAAACGGGGACTTCGTGGCTGCGGGGCGGCGCGTCGTCGTGCGTGCGCGGGCCGAAGAGCCGGATCAGGAGCATCCCGGCGACGAACCCGCCGATGTGCGCCATGTAGGCGACGCCGCCGCCCGACCCGCCTTTCATGAATCCGAGGAACTGCCCGAAGAACTGCGAAACCAGCCAGAAGCCGAGCAGGAAGAACGCCGGGATGCTGGCGCGCGTGATGAGGAACCCGAGGATGACGAGCGAATCGACGCGCGCCCGCGGGTAGAGGATCAGATATCCCCCGAGCACGCCCGCGATGGCCCCGGAGGCCCCGAGGGTCGGGACGGCCGAGCCGGGGCCGATCGCGATCTGTGCGCCCGCCGCCAGGACGCCGCAGAGCAGGTAGAAGAGGAGGAAGCGTACCTTGCCGAGCGAGTCCTCGATGTTGTTCCCGAAGATCATCAGGTAGAGCATGTTGCCGCCGAGGTGCAGCAGCCCGCCGTGCATGAACATGGAGGTGAACAGGGTGAGCCAGATCGGCCGGAGGGTCGGGCCGTTGATCGCGAGGTCCACGCCCTGTGTCACCTCGCGCGGCACCATCGTCCACCCGGCCATCGCGCCGCTCAGGCCCGTACGGGTCTCGGACATGCCGCCCATCGCCTGGGCGATGTAGACCAGCACATTCACGAGGATGAGCGTCCAGGTTAAAACGGGCGTGGTACGGGTGGGGTTTTCGTCTCTCAGCGGGATCATGGCCGCCCCTTTCTTACCGCGAGCGCGCCGGAATCTAACGCGGCGGCGTTCCGGGCGCGCTTGTTGCCCGTCCCCTTATTCTGGCATACTTTTCAGTATTCGTCCTTGCCCGTCACCTCGCGCTCCATGGCGTCCGCCGTGACCCGCGCCGCCTCCATCGCCTCCTCCAGGGTGCGCGAGTCGGTCTCGGCCGGTATCTGGACGGCGTATATCACGTACGTGTTCGTGCCCTCGCGGACCGAGCGCCACGCGCCTAGCTTGCGCCGGTCGTTGTCTTCCAGGAGGCGGTTCGCCGTCTCCGGGGTCAGGGGACCGGAAACCCGGAACGAAGTGGAGGTGACCTGACGTAGCTCCTGTCGGCCAAACTTCTCGGTGTTCGAGTTGACGAACACCGTCTGCGTGCGCCGGTCCTTCAGGTCGAAGGTGACCTCGAAATTCTTCAGCGAGGTGACGCTGTACTTCACCTTCAAGTCGTCCAGCAGCTTCTTGACGCGACCGTCCGGCTCGCCCGCCGCGGAGTGCGCCACCGCCCCGATCGCCCCGACGAGGAATGCCAGCGCCGCGGCCCGAACCAACCCCTTATTCACCACGAACCTAACCTCCCGAGAATTGACGGCACTGTCGCGAACCGGCCGCCTTACGCGGCGGGTTCCAGGCGCTCGCGCCCGCCGAGATAGGGCCGAAGCGCCTCCGGCACCGTTACCGAACCATCGGCATTCTGGTGCGTCTCCAGCAGGGCGGCGACCACACGCGGCAGCGCCGTCCCCGACGCGTTCAGCAGGTGCGGGAACTCGGGCTTCGCCCCCGCCTCGCGCCGGAAGCGGATGTTAGCCCTCCGCGCCTGGAAGTCGGTGCAGTTCGACGCCGACGAGACTTCCAGCCACTTGCCGACGCCCGGGGCCCAGACCTCGACGTCGAGGGTCTTCGAAGCCGCGAAGGCGATGTCGCCCGCGGCTAGCAGGAGCACCCGGTACGGCAGTTCCAGCGCGTCCAGCACCGCGCACGCCTCGCGCGTCATCTCCTCCAGCGCGTCCGCGGACGTCTCCGGCAATGCGTAGCGGAAGATCTCGACCTTGTCGAACTGGTGGACGCGCTGGAGGCCGCGCGTGTCCTTGCCCGCCGCGCCCGCCTCGCGCCGCCAGCAGGGCGTGTACGCAACGTACTTCAGCGGCAGCGCGCCCGGCTCCAGCGTCTCGCCCCTGTGGACGTTCACCAAGGCCGGTTCGGCCGTCGGTACGAAGAACAGATCGGACTCTTCGTCGCGGTACATCTCCGGGCCGAACTTCACGATGTGACCCGACGCCGTGATCGACTCGCGCGACAGCACGAACGGCAGTCCCAGTTCGGTGTAGCCGTGCCGCTCCGCGTGGAGGTCGAGCATGAACTGGATCAGCGCCCGCTCCAGTCGCGCGCCCAGTCCGGTGTAGAGGACGAATCCCGAGCCCGCCAGCTTGACGCCGCGCTCGAAGTCGAAGAGCCCGAGGCCGGTGCCGAGGTCCCAGTGCGCCTTCGGCTCGAAGTCGAACTCGCGCAGCGGGCGCTCCGCGGGGCGAACGACCTGCGCGTCTTCCTCGCCGCCCGCGGGCACCGATTCGTCGGGCGTGTTCGGCAGCTTCGCGAGCAAGGTTTCCTGCGCCTCGTCGGCCGCCTTCAGACGCTCCTCGCTCTCGGCGATGGCCGCCTTAAGCGCGGTCGAGCGGGCCAGCAGTTCCGACGCGTCCTCCCCCGCCCGCTTCCGCTTCGCGATCTCCGGGCCGAGCCGGTTCTGTTCGGCCTTCAGGGTTTCGGACTCGGTCAAAAGCTTCCGCCGGTCGACATCAATCGCCAGCAGGTCGTCGATCGTACCGGCGATTTCGCCGCGCTTGGCCAGCGCCGCCTTTACGGCGTCGGGTTCGGTTCGGATGCGTCGTATGTCCAGCATGGCAGGTGAATGGTAGCACAGCGGTCAGGGGCAGTCAAGATACGGGAAAGGGCGCCGCGGCCCCTCCGTTGACAGGGCGAATGCGGTTCCACTATACTCCAGTATCGCCCGCGGGTTCCCGAGCGAAAGGAAGCAGCGTGTCGGAGACGAACAAGATTTACAGGGTCGCCGTCGCCGGTCTGGTCCACGGCCACATCGGCGGCCTGCTCAACAACTGGAAGAACTTCGAACGGGCGCAGATAGTGGCGGTCGCCGAGCCCGACGCCGCCCTGGCGCAGTCGGCCCAGGAGCGCTACGGCATCCCCACCGTCTACGCCGACTGGCGCGAGATGCTGGCCAAGGAGTCGTTCGACATCCTCCAGGTGGGCGCGGACAACCTTTCCAAGACCGACATCATCCTCGAAGCGGCGCGCGCCGGGAAGGCCGTCACCGCCGAGAAGCCGCTCGCGGTCGACCTCGACGCCGCGAAGCGCATCCGCGCCGTCGTCTCCGAGACCGGCACCCCCTTCATGACCAACTGGTGGACGGCCTATCAGGCGGGACGGCGCACCATCCTGCGGCTCGTGCGCGAGGGGGCCATCGGCGACGTCTGGCAGGTCAAGGAGCGGATGGGGCACGCCGGGCCGAAGGAGATCGGGTGCGGCCCGGAGTTCGTCGGCTGGCTCTACGACGCCGAGAAGAACGGCGGCGGCGCGGGGGCCGACTTCTGCGGCTACGGCGCGGTCCTGGCGGCGGTGCTCCTCGGACGCCCCCAGTCGGTGTGGGGGGCGGCGGGCAACCTGACGAAGGACTACGACGTCATCGACGACAACGCCGTGATGGTGGCGCGCTACGAGAAGGCGATCGCGATCCTTGAGGGGACCTGGTCGCAGCAGGGCAGCGACGCCTGCGGCTACCCGCTCGTCTACGGCACGAAGGGCACCATCTCCCAGGCGGGAAATCAGATACGCCTCGACCGCGGCGGCAAGGACGGCGTCGAGATGGTAGAGCACGACCCGATGCCCCCCGGCTACGGGAACCACGCCGAGTACTTCGTCCACTGCATCGAGACAGGGACGGAGCCGGAGGACGTGCTGAGCCTGGACGCCTGCTACGTCGCCCAGGAGATCGTGGAGGCCGGGTACCGGGCGGTACGTACCGGGCAGGCAGTCAACCTCTGACCCCAACCTCCCTATGCACCGATTCGCGTTTGTCATGGACCAGCAGGTCGGTCTGCGGACCCAGGCCCTCAATTTCGAGGAGGCTCTGTCCGCGCGCCGGGGCGAGATCGAGGCCGAGTTCATAGCGGTCCGGTACGAGGCCGACGCGGGCCTGTTGACGCGCATTCCCGGCATCCCCGGCGGTGTCAAGGGAACGCTGCGCGGCGTGCGCGAGATACGCACCGGCGTCGGCGACCCCCGCCGCTTCGACGCCGCACTCTGGGCGACCTGGGCGGCCAAGAGCGTCGGCGACCTCGTCGCGGAGATACCGTCCTTCCTCGTCATGGACATGACCCCGCTCCAGATGGAGGAGATGGGCGAGCGCTACGGCTACACGAAGGCCCGCGCCCGCTTCCTCGGCGGGGCGAAGCGCCGTGCCACGGACCGCCTGTACGCCGCTGCGGCCCACTTCTTCCCCTGGAACGAGTGGGTCGCCCGCAGCCTCATCGAGAACTACGGCGTTCCGAGCGGCAAGGTGACCGCGATCTCGCCCGGGGTCGACACCCGCCTTTTCGCCCCGCGCGCGGGTGCGCGGCCCGGCGACGGCGTCGCGCGCCTCCTCTTCGTCGGCGGCGACTTCCTGCGCAAGGGCGGCGACCTGCTGCTGCGCTGGGTCCGGGAGACCTCCGTCGCCGCGCCGTGGGAGCTGCACGTGGGCACGCGCGACGGCGACGTGGTGCGCGGTCTGCTCGCCGACATCGAGACGGCGCGGCGCGCGCGCGTCCACGTCCACGAGGGCCTGAAGAACAAGAGCCCGGAGCTGATCGGGCTGTACCAGGCGAGCGACCTCTTCGTCCTGCCCACCCGCGCCGACTGCTACTCGCTCGTCGGACTGGAGGCCATGGCCTGCGGCCTCCCCGTTGTGCTGTCAGACCTCGGGGGTATCCCCGACCTGGTCGAGGAGGGGCGAAACGGCTACCTGGTCCCCCCGGACGACTACGACGCGATGGCCGCGCACCTCGACCGCCTGGTCGCCGACGCCGCACTGCGTCACTCGATGGGTTCGGTCGGCCGGGCGCTCGCCGAGGCGCACTTCGACTGCTACGCGGGAATCGACCGGATACTGGAGGCCATGAAGGCGGCCAGCCGCGCCGGAGCCGCCGCGTGAGCCTCGTCTTCGCGGCCATCGCGCCGCACGGGAGCGACATCGTTTCGCAGGTCGCGGACGACCCGGCCGTGATGGCGCAGACGCGCGCCGCGATGCAGGAGTTGGGGCGGCGGTGCGCCGCCGCGCGGCCAGAGACGGTGGTGGTCCTGGACCCGCACGGCCTGATGGTCTCCGGGGCGATCTCGCTCGGCGCGACCGCGACGGCTTTCGGCATCCTCGGCGACCCGAGCGGCAGGCACATCCAGGCGGGGTTCGAGTGCGACCTCGAACTCGCCGCCGCCATCGAGGCGGACTCCGACCGGCAGAGCCTGCCTATAGCCCGCCTCGTCGGGGACAAGCGCAAGGGAGAGGCCATCCTGCCGCTTGAATGGGGCGCGCTCGTCCCCCTCTGGTTCACCGCGCACCCGCTCACGCCCCGGCCTCGCATCGTAGTCCTCGCGCCCGACCGGGCGCTGTCCCGCGAGACGCTCGTGCGCGCCGGACTTGCCATCGCCCGGGCGGCCGAGCGGACCGGGCGTCGCGTCGCGCTCGTCGCCTCCTGCGACCAGGGGCACGCCCACCATCCCGGCGGGCCGTACGGGTTCGATCCGGCATCGGCCGAACACGACGCCGAGATGATCGTTGCCATCGCCGAAGACGACCTAGAGCGCATCCTGGACTGGGAGGAGTCGTTCCTGGAGGAGGCGAAGGTGGACGCCTACTGGCAGACCATCATGCTCATGGGCGCGCTCGGCCACACCCCGATGAAGCCGGAACTGCTCTCCTACGAGGCCCCCACCTACTTCGGCATGATCGTCGCCGCGTTCGCGCCGTAGCGGCGGCGTCCGCTGCTCCGCTTCCCTTCCAGAAGCCAGCGCCCCTCCTGCCCGACCGCGCGCGCCATCGCTCGGCTCACGAGGGAAAGCGGCGAGCGCCCGCCGAACGCCCCCGCGATGGCCCAGAGCGTCCGCGGCGAGAAGCGCGGCTCGTTGGCGACCGCGAAGATCGGCTCCCACTCCTGCGGGCGGAACTTGCTCTTGAACGCGTCCAACCCGGCGAAGTCGTAGAAGCGCCGCCCGTGGGCGCGCACCCACGCCATGACGGCCGAGAGCCAGAGGGGGTTGTAGTCGCGCGGGTTCCAGTTGTGGGCCGCGAGCGGCACGAGTCCGAGGGTCACGTACCGCGCGCCGTCCCGCGCGACGGCGCGCACGGCGGCGTCGAGAAGAAGCTCTACGGTTCCGTTCGGGGCGTCGCTCGCGCGCGGGAACTGCTCCGTCAGCCACCCGTCCCGGGCAGGAATCGGGGAGAGCACGGTGAATCCGGCAACCGGACCGTCGGCGCGCTCGGCCACGAAGACCCGTCGGCCCGCCAGCGACGCGAGCGTTTCCGGCTCGACGAGGAAGTGCAGCGGCGGCAGCCCCCGGTGCGCGAGCCAGTCCGACAGGCACGCGCGCAGCAGCGGGTTTCCCTCGGCGCGCTCGACCGGCCACTCGGCGACGGACACCCCCTTGTTCCGCGCCCGGTTAAGCTGCGCGCGCAGCGACGCGTGTCCGTCCGTGATCGCCGCCCAATCGGCCGGATCCCAGACGGGCTGCGCCCCCAGAACCACGGCCGAGTAGCCGGGGTGGCTCAACAGGTACTCGTGGACGCGTCCCGCCGAGCCGAAGTAGCAGACGCCCTCGCCCGCGGCCGCGGCCTCCGCTTCGAACTCGCGGACGACGTCGGCGAGCCTTTCGCCCGGACACACGGGCGCGCCCGCCACTACCCGCACCCGGGCCCAGGTGACGTACCCGACCACGGCGTCCCCGGCGCGCGAGAACCAGTGGGCGATGCCGGGGTTCACGATCTGGAAGGCGGTCGCGTTCCACCCGTGCCGCAGGACCAGTTCGCGCGCTCGCGCGACCTCCTGTTCGGCCCCGGCGGACATGGCTAATACGGGCCGCGGATGTGGGCGGCCACCCGCGCCGAATAGAACCCGCGGAGGTCTTCGTGGAGCCCCGGCGACAGTGGCGGCAGGTCGCTCGCGGCGGCGTTAGCGCGGGCCTGTTCGGGCCGCTTCGCGCCGGGGATGACGCTGGTCACGGCGTCGAAGTCGAGGCACCAGCGCAGCGCCATCTGCGCCATCGTCAGGCCCTCCGGGACGTAGTGCGAGAGGGCGTCTGCGAGGTCTACCGCCACCTCGAACGGGATTCCCGCGAACGTTTCGCCGACGTTGAACGCCTGCCCGTCGCGGTTGTAGTTCCGGTGGTCGCGCTCGTCAAAGCGCGTCTGCGCGGTCATGCGGCCCGAGAGCACGCCGCTTGCCAGAGGGAGTCGGACGATCAGAGCCACCCCCCGCTCCTTCGCCGCCGCGAACAGCGTGTCGACCGGCTTCTGGCGCAGGACGTTGAAGATGATCTGCAGGGAGGACAGCCCGGGCTGCGCGAGGCAGAGGTCGGCCTCCTCCATCGACTCGACGCTGGCCCCGAACCGGCGTATCTTTCCCTCCGCCTGGAGTTCGCGCAGGAAGTCGAACACGTCGCCCCGGCGCAGCTCGTCGGTGGGGATGCAGTGGAGTTGGGTCACGTCGAGAGCGTCCACGCCGAGCCGCCGGAGCGACGCTTCCGTGTGCGCCCGGACGGCGTCGCGGCCGAAGTTTCCGGGCCACCCCGGCTCCGGGAAGCGGCCGACCTTCGTCGCGACGAACAGAGGGTCGGCCGGTCGCTCCCTCAGGAACCGGCCGATCAGCGTCTCGCTCCGCCCCAGGCCGTAGACGTCCGACGTGTCGAAGAGCGTGACGCCCGCGTCCGCCGCCGCGCGCAGCGTGTCCAGCGCCGCCTCGTCGGAGACGTCCCCCCAATCCGCGCCGCCGATCTGCCAGCAGCCGAGCCCGATCTCGGAAACCTCTATCTCGTCCGCGCCGCTGAACCTTCGCCGTTTCATCCGCGCCCCGTTCCTTTCCGCGCCAGTTCCTCCCGAAGCCGGTCCGCCCGCGCCCCCGTCAGCACCCTGTAGGCGGGCCGCCTCGCCCGCTGGTAGGCGGGGCTGTGGTGGACCGCTGGGTAACCGCCGCCGGACGCCTCACGGTCCAGCCGCTCCCACTCGGCGCGCGCGAGGTACGGCGGTAGCGCCGCGCCCAGCGCGCGCCAGGCCGCGGCGAAGGCGGCCGGGTCCGCCCGGAATTCCCGGGCGCTGGCGACGAACGCCGCCAGGAGCGCGTCCTTCCCGCCGCCCGCCGCGCGGTACGGCCGAAGGTTCAGCCGCACGATCGCGCCGTCGGGTCGCAGCGGGTCGATCAGCCGCTCTCCGGGCCGCGGCTTTCCCAGGGTCTCCCACTCGCGGTCCAGCCACGCCCGCGGCCCGCTCGCGTCCGTGACGGCGTGCTCTCCGCCCCGCGCCGCGTGGAAGAGCCACTTGTAAGCGTCCTCGACGCCCAAGGCGTCGGCGTCCGCCCGCCAGCGCGCCTTCGCGAACGTCAGCAGCCGGGCGGAATCTTCCATCGGTGCGCCCCTACACGCCTTCCACGAGCGCGACGCCCCGCCCGAGCAGTTCTTCGGCGCGCTCCGGCGTCGCGGCCTCGGCGTACACGCGGACGACGGGCTCGGTACCCGAGGGCCGCAGCAGCAGCCACGAGCCGTCCTCGAAGTCGAGCCGCGCGCCGTCGGTCCGGTCGATGCCGACCAGCGCCGCCCCGGCGAACTCGCCGGTCTGCTTGAGCGACTGGAGCGCGGAGATGATAAGGTGCATCTTCTCCTGCGGCGGGTGCAGGTCGGTGTGCGCGTATTCGAACCTTCCGAACTCCCGGGCCAGGTCGTCGAGCATCTCCGCGAGCGGCTTGCCCGCCGCCGCCATCGCCTCCAGAAGGAGCAGGGCGGCCAGAGGGGCGTCGCGCTCCGGCAGGTGGTTCTTGACGCCGACGCCCCCCGTCTCGTCGCCCCCGATCAGAACGTCCCGCTTCAGCATCGTTTCGGCGATGTACTTGAACCCTATCGGCGTCTCGACCAGTGGAAGGCCGTACGCCTGCGCCATGCGGTCGAGCAGGCGGGAAGTGGCGACGGTGCGCACCACGCTCCCGCCCCAGCCCCGGACCTCGCGCAGGTGCTTGAGGAGCAGGGCGGTGATCTGGTGAGAGGAGACGAACCGCCCCGTCGCGTCGCTCGCCCCGATCCGGTCCGCGGCGCCGTCGAAGCTGACGCCGAGGTCCGCGCCCGAGACCGACACGGCGTCAAAGAGGACGCCCATGTTCGCCGGGACCGGGTCCGGCGTGATGCCGCCGAAGGCCGGATTATGCTCCGAGCGAATCTCTGTCACGCCGGAGGCGCCGCCGTCCGACGGCGCGCCGAGAACGCGGGCCAGATAGCCCGCGCCGGACCCGTACATGGGGTCTACCACCACCTTGAACCCCGCGGAAGCGATCCGCCCGAGGTCGACGAACCGCCCGCAGTTCGCCAGGTACGGCTCCGAAAGGTCGAGCCCGTCGACGTCGCCGGGCGCGGATCGGGGCGGGCCGCCCGAGCGCAGCAGGGTCCGCAGGTGCTCTTCGACCTGCGCGACCATCTCCTGTGTGGCGCTGCCCCCGTAATGCGCCTTCAGCTTTATGCCCCCGTAGCGCGGCGGGTTGTTGCCGGCCGTTACCATGATCCCCGCGGCCGCGCCGTAGAAGCGGCAGGCGAAGGCGACCGCGGGCGACGAACACGGCCGGTCCGAAAAGAGGGGCTTGATGCCGTTTGCCTGGACTACCCGTGCGACTTCGCGCGCGAAAACGTCGGACTGTGCCCGTCGGTCGTAGCCGACCACGATGCCGCTCCCGGGTGCCGCGCCGGTCCGGACGTAGTCGCACAGCGCCTGCGCGACGAGGCGTACGTTGTCCACGGTGACATCGTCGGCGATGACGCCGCGCCAGCCTTCAAGGCCGAACTTGATTCCCGCGCGCTGGATGTCACCGCGCGAGGGAAGCCGCGCCACCACGGAGGCGATGATGCCCTCCGCGCCGACGACCGAGCCGGGCTGGACCGTCGCCCCGGCGCGCACCGTGCAGTGGTCGCCGAGTATGCAGCCGCGCACGACCGCCCCGGCCTCGACCACCGTCCCGCGCCAGAGGATAGCGTCCTCGATCACTGCCCCCTGCCCGATCCGGCAGTGCGAGCCGATGGAGCAGACGCCGGAAACGCGGGCATCCTTCTCGATCTCGGTGTGGTGGTTGACGAAGATGCGGCCCCGCAGATCGGCCGTGGGGTGGACCGTCGCGCCCTCGCCGACCCAGACGCCTTCGCGCACCTCGTTCCCGGCGATCTGCGCGTCCACGCGTCGCTCCAGAATGTCGGTCTGGGCCGCCTGGTAGTCGGGAAGCGACGCGATGGCCCGCCAGTAGCGCCCGTCGTTGACGACGCCGTACATCGGCACCTTCTCGGCCAGAAGCAGCGGGAAGAGCTGCCGCTCGAAGGAATACTCGACGTGCGGCGGGATGCGCCGCAGAATGTCGCGCCGCAGGACGTACACGCCCGCGCTGACGGTGTCGGAGGCCGTCTCCTCGGCCGCGGGCTTCTCGGCGAAGGAGAGGATGCGCCCCTCGTTATCGGTGACGACCACGCCGAAGCTCGACGGGTTCGGGACCCGGGCGAGGAGCAGCGTCACCGCGGCGTCGCGCGTGCGGTGGAAGTCGATCAGGCCGTTCAGGTCGGCGTCGGTGAGGACGTGCCCGTTGAAGACGATCACGGAGTCGTCCACGAGCCTGTCCGAGACGCTGCGGACCGCACCCGCCGTGCCGAGCGGCATCTGCTCGCGGTGGTAGCGCAGGACCATACCCAGTTCCCTGCCGTCGCCGAACCGGCTCTCGAACTTCTCCGGCATGGCGGAGAGGCAGAGGACCGCCTCATCGATGCCGTGCCGCTTGAGCAGTTCCAGTTGGTACTGCACCAGGGGCTTCGCCGCCAGCGGCAGCATGGAGCGGGGCAGCGTGGCGGTCAGGGGGTACAGGGGGGCGCCGCGCTCCGCGGCTAGGATCACTGCCTGCATGGGTCGTTGCACTCCGTTTCGCGCCGCGCCGCGGACTGTCGAACGAGAGGGCGGTACGGCGAAAGCCAGTATAGCGACGCCCGCGGGCGGGTGTCAAGCCGGGAAGCGCCGATTGTTGACTACCCGGGTAGTCCCGGGTACACTCTCTTTCAGGATACCCGGAAAGGACGGCCATGGGCAGGAGAGAAGCGGAAAAGCCGCAGCTGGGCGACCAGGAGCTGGAGGTGCTCCGGTTCGTCACCGATCGCGCGCCGGTGACCGTGCGCGCGGTGGCCGATGAGTTCGGGAAGCCACGCGGACTGGCGCGGACGACCATCCTCACGGTCATGGAGCGCCTGCGCGAGAAGAGGTTCGTCACCCGCAGCAAGTCGCGCGGCCAGACCGTGTTCGAGTACAGCCCCGCGGTCTCCAAGCCCGACCTGATGCGCGGCCTTGTACACGATTTCGTCGAGAAGACGCTCGGCGGGTCGGTCGGCCCGTTCGTGGCTTACCTGGCCGAATCCGAAAAGCTTTCGGACGTCGAAGTCTCCGAACTGCGCCGTCTGGTGGAAGCAATGGACCGCGACCGGGAGTAATCCGCGATGCCCCCATCCGCCCTGAGTCACTGGCTGCCCTCCGCGGACTACCTCGCGGGTTCCCTCGTCAGCGCGCTGTGGCGCGCCTCGTTCCAGGGGTTAGTGCTGCTCGCCGTGGTCTGGGCGCTCAGCGTCGCGATGCGCCGCCGGATTCCGCCGCGCGCCCGATTCTGGCTCTGGTGGCTCGCCTGTGCCAAGCTCCTGACCGCGGTCCTGGTCGGAGGGCTCGCGATCTCTCTCCCCATTCTTCCCGCCTATCACGCCACGCCGTCCTCGTGGCTATCACGCCTCGCGCCTCCCGACCGCATCGTTTCGGCGCCGCGCCGGGACAGTCCCGCCCCGTCGCGCGGCGAGCCCGCGGGCGCACGGCCCGACCCGGCCGTAGCCCCGGACCGGGTCGCCGCCGCGCCCCACGTCGCCGCGCCGACCCGCGCCCCGTCGGCCGCCGCCTCCACCGCCTACTACCCCTCGCCCGCCTTCTACCTGGCGTCGGCTTACCTCGTCGGACTGCTCCTCGCGCTCGCCGGGCAGGCGCGCGCCTACCACCGGATGCGCCGCCTCCGGGAACGCTGCGCGCCGGAACCAGCGTTCGACGGGCGGGTTCGGAGACTGGCGCAGCGTTTCGGCGTCCGCCCGCCGCCGGTGCGGATGTCGCCGGCGGGAGACGGCCCGCTCGTCACCGGCCTCCGGCGTCCGGTCATCATCGTTCCCTTCGGTTTCGACCGGCTCCCGGACGCCGAGGCAGAGATGGCGCTTGCCCACGAGATCGCGCACATCCGCCGCCGCGACCTCCCGCTCGCCGTCGTCCCCGGACTCGTCAGGACCCTCTTCTTTTTCCTCCCGCTCGCGCACGTGGCCGCGTCGGAGTGCGCCGCGGCCCGCGAAGAGGACTGCGACGCTTTCGCCCTGGAGGCGACCGGGGCGACGCCCGCCGGTTACGCCGCCCTTCTGGTGCGCCTCGTCTCTTCCAACTCCGGGCTTGCTATCGGCATGGCGGCGGCTTCGTTCCAGCGACTGCGTCGCCGCCTCGGGGCGCTCGGGGACTCGGGCGGGCGGCACTCCGGCCCGAGCCGCGCCGTGCGCCTGCTGTCCTCGCTGGCTCTCGCGTCCATGGCCGCGGCCGTACTCCCCTGGAGAATCGCGGCGTCCGGCGGAGCGCACCCGGAACGCGAAGGCCCCGCGGAGTCGCGCCCGCCCCGCTACGCCGTCACGGACCTCGGGACGCTGGGCGGCAACTACAGTGCGGCGTTCGGCCTCAACGACCGGGGGGACGTCGTCGGGGCCGCCAACGTCTACCCTCGGGGCGGTATGGGGCACGCGTTCCTGTTCCGAGACGGGCGATTGCGCGACCTCGGCGCGGGCTCGGCGTACCGGCACAGCCTCGCCGAAGCGGTCAACGAGCGGGGGCTCGCGGCCGCCTCCGCGTACCGCTCGTCGTACCGGACGGGCGAGCAGTTCGCCTTCGTCTGGAACGGGCGCTCGCGCCGCTACATCGGGTCGCTCCCGGGTTTCCGCCACGCGCGCGCGGCCGATATAAACGACCGGACCCAGGTCGCGGGTACCGCGCTCAGCGGGCGGACGGACGCAGACGGCGCGACCGTGGCGCGCGCCTTCCTGTGGCACGAGGGGCGCATCCGCGACCTCGGCACCCTCGGCGGACGCTACAGCCACGCGCTCGCCCTGAACGAAGCCGGTCAGGTGGTGGGAAAGGCGGACACGCCCGATAATCTCACGCGCGCCTTCCTCTACGAGGACGGCACGATGCGCGACCTCGGCACGCTGGGCGGCAGTGACAGTACGGCGTACGACGTCAGCGAGGGCGGTCTCGCGGTCGGGACCTCGGATACGGCGGGGGGCGCGCGGCGCGCCTTCGCCATCCGCGCCGGGTCGGCGATGGAGGACCTGGGAACGCTGCCGGGCTTCGCGGCCAGCGCGGCCTATGGCGTCGCCGAGCAGGACGCGGGCGTCGCTGGCAGCCTCGTGGTCGGCGAGGCGACGGCGGAGGGCGGACTCTCGCGGGCCGTAACCTGGCTGCAAGACGGAGGCGGTACCTGGCGCGCGGCGGACCTCAACGATCTGTTGGACGCGGACTCCGGGCAGCGATGGCTGCTGCGCTCGGCGCGTGCGGTCAATGCCCGCGGGCAGATTGTCGGATATGGCACCGTGAACGGCAGGACGCACGCCTTCCTGCTGACGCCGAAGGTGATGGGGCCTGCGTCCGCGGCGGCGGACATGGTCTCTTCCCCGGGTCGGTAGCGTGCGGTCACGTTTTCGGCAATAATGGAATGGCACGCGCGGCGCGCCCGCCGATCGCCCACCGAGGTTTACAAGTTTTCATGCCAACCCGCTCTCTGCGCCCGTATTTCCCCATCGCGCCGAAGGACGGTCAGTCCGAACGATTTCTCGACAACCAGTTCCAGGTCGAGTTCTCCGCCGAAAGAGACGACCAGGTCGAGGAGTACCTGACCTCGCTCCACCAGTCCCAGCGAGACGCGTCCGTGGCCGCGCTTCGCGGCCGGACCGATTACGGAAAGCCGACCGATCAGACCGGGGCCGTGCTCGCGCTTCTGACGCGCTCGGAGGCGCCGTCCGGGCCGCTGGCACCGGCGGACGTGGTGCGCGAGGACGTGCTGCGGTGGGCCGCCGCGATCCGCCGCAACGGGACGCTCCTCGCGGAGATCGCCGCCGAGAGGCGGAAGGCCCAGGAGTCGGAGGCAGGCGTCGAACTGCTCGACGAATCCCTGCGTGCCCTTCGCAACGGCATGACCACGACCGGGCGCGACCAGCAGGAGGACTTCCGAGACGCGCTCAACCTCCTGCGCCAGACGCTCGCCAGCCCGATCGGCGGGCGGAACTACGTCACCCACTTCCTGACCGGCTGGCTGCTCTGGAAGCAGGGCGAAAACGTCTCGGAGGCGGAAGAATCGTTCTACCAGGCGTTTCGTCTCAGCGCGGCGCAGGCGGACCTTTACCACAAGTACGCCGCGCGCCACCGCGCCCACATGCAGCACCTTCAGGGGAAGCGCGCCGAGGCGCTGGAATCCATCGAGCGCGCGTTGCGGCTGTTCCCTGATGACACGGAAGTGCGCTACGACGCCGCCCGGTACGCGGCCCGGGCGGGACGCGAAGACGAGGCGGTCGCCTACCTGGACTCCTGCCTCGCCGCCGAGCCGTCGCGGGCGCACACGCTCTTCAGCGAGCCGGATTTCGCGCCCGTCGCGGATGCGGTCGCCTCCCTGCTGCTGCGGCGAACGGAAGCGGCGCGGGCCGAGGCGAGGCCGGTCGTGGTCGGACTGACGGAGACCGTCGAGGCGCTGCAGAGCGCGTGCGCGGCGGTGGAAATCCCGACCTGCGTCCCCGAGGCGCTCGCCGACGCCGCGGGCGCGGCGCGGGACGCGGGGGCGCTGCTCGACCGTGCAGACCTTCCGATCGCCCTCGGTCTGCGCCGTACGGCGGACGCCCTGCGGGCGCGGATCTTCGCGGCGGCGCGGGAGGCGCTCGACGCCGAGACCGCCCGGATCGAGGAAACCCTCCAGCGGCCGCGCAAGCGACTGGAGCGAATCCAGACCGACCGTAAGCACTGGGAGTCGACCATCACCGCACTCCGGCGCGAGGCGAAGGCGGGCAACTTCGACCTGGAGTCGCCCCCGCGAAAGTCGCTCTTCGGGCGCAAGAACCTGCTCCACGATTCCGCGCACGCCAACTACCTCATGTGCCGCGAGAACCTGGACCAGATCGAGGCGGCGATGCAAAACGATGTCCCCGACCTCGAAGCCACGATCGCCGCGGGCGAATCCAGGCAGGAACAGATACGGCGCATCCTGGCCGACTTCACCGTCGCCTGAGCGCCGGTTGTCCGGGTTTTAGCCGACGTGCTATAATTGCCGCATCACGGTCTTCCGAACGGGGGTTTTACCGCTTGTCCTCTGCACGAATGCATCTATCCCGCCGCCTCTTCCTGGCGTCCACGATGGCGGTCGCGGCTGGCGCGGCGCTGTTCCTCGCGGGCTGCCCCTCGTCAGGCGGGGGCGGCGGCACGTCCAGCGGGACCGGCGGCGGCGGCGGTTCCACGGCCACGGCGACCGGGGGCGTCCCGGGCGTCCTCCGCTACCCGCTGACCGCGAACCCGACGACCCTGGACCCGGCGCTGGTCTCGGATGGTCCCACCATCGACGTGCTCCACCAGATGTACGAGGGCCTGGTCGGCTGGAACGAGAAGAGCGAGGTCATCCCGCTCCTCGCCGCCGAACTGCCGAAGATCAGCGCCGACGGCAAGACCTACACGTTCACCCTCCGAGACGGCGTCAAGTTCCACAACGGGCGCGCGGTCTCCGCCGAGGACGTCAAGTACAGCCTGACCCGCTGCCTCGACCCGAAACTCAACTCCCCCGTCGCGATGACGTACCTGAACGACATCGTCGGCGCGGACGCGGTCGCGAGCGGCAAGGCGACGGAGCTTTCCGGCGTCAAGGTCGTGGACCCGAAGACCGTTCAGATCGCGCTCGTCGCGCCGCGGGCCTACTTCCTCGGCAAGATGACCTACCCCACGTCCTACGTCGTCGCCCGGGAAGAGGTCGAGAAGGGCGAAAAGACCGAGGGCGGCGCGTTCACCGTGGACGACAAGAACTCGGCCGCCTGCGGCACCGGCCCCTTCAAGCTCGCGTCCTACACGCGCCAGAGCAAGGTCGTGCTCGACGCGGTTCCCGAATACTGGGGCGGCACGCCGAAGCTCAAGCAGATCGAGCGGCCCATCATCCTCGATGCCAAGACGGCCCGCAACCTCTACGACGCGGGGCAGATAGACCTCATTACGCTCGAAAAGGGCGACTACGAGCAGGACAAGGACAACCCGGACCTCAAGGACGAGATCCAGCAGTTCGACCGCGCGGCTACCTTCTACCTCGGGATGAACCAGACGCGCTACAAGCCGTTCCAGGACAAGCGGGTCCGTCAGGCCATCGCCCACGCCGTCGACAAGGACGCCATCGTCAACAGCGTCCTGCTCGGCATCAACGAGCGCGCGGAGGGCGTCGTGCCGAAGGGCATCCCTGGCTTCGACCCGTCATTCAAGGGCCTGACGTACGATCCCGAGAAGGCGAAGAAACTCCTGTCCGATGCCGGGTTCCCGGGGGGCAAGGGCCTCCCGCCGCTGACCCTCTCCTTCCGCGAGAAGCAGCCGGACCTCGCCAAGACCGCCGAGGTCGTGAAGGAGCAGTTGGCCCGGGTCGGAGTGACGGTGAACCTGAACGAGATGGAATGGGGTTCGTTCCTGAAGGCGACCGACAACCGGGAGATCGACTTCTTCCACATGCGATGGGCCGCCGACTACCTCGACCAGCAGAACTTCCTGTCCGTGCTCCTGCATTCGAAGGCGACGGAGAATCGCACCGCCTACAGCAACCCGGAGTACGACAAGCTCGTCGAGCAGGCCGACGCCGAGCTGGACCCGGCTAAGCGCGTGGCCCTGTACCGCAAGGCCGAGGCGATCGTGGTGGACGACGCCCCCTGGGTGCCCATCTACTATCAGAAGGACGTGGAACTCATCAAGCCCCACGTCAAGGGCATCCGCGACGGACTGATGGGCCACCTGCCCCACGTCACCACGGACATCCAGTAAACAAACGCCCGTCCCCGGGCCGCGCCGGTGGCCCGGCCCGGGGACATCGCGGTCCCGGCGGGCCCGCCGGATTACGGTACAATAGCCCGTATGCTTCGCTTTATCGCCCTGCGGCTTGCGCTCGCTATCCCCACGCTGCTGGCGATCTCCTTCCTCGTCTTCTTCGCGTCGTACCTGTCTCCCGCGGACCCGGTGGACATCCTCCTCGGACAGCGCGCCGCGCCGGAGGCGAAGGCCCGCACGCGCCACGAGTGGGGCCTGGACCGCCCACCGCTGGTGCGCTATGCCGATTACGTCGGTGGCATCGTCACGCGTGGCGATTTCGGCCGCTCGTACATGACGCGCGAACCGATCACGGAGATCGTCAAGCGCGGCTTCCCGAACACGGCGCTGCTGGCCGCGCTCGCGCTCACCCTGTCGCTTGTTGTCGGGATTCCGATCGGCATCCTCAGCGCCGTCTACGCCAACCGCGCGCCCGACCGCCTCGCCATGAGCGTCGCGCTCGCCGGGGTGGCCATCCCGTCCTTCGTCCTCGGCCCCGTGCTCATCCTCTGGATCGGCCAGCCGCGCGGCCCGATGCCGGTGATCGGATTCTCCCTCCAGGACCACCGGACGGCCTGGCAGTTCTTCGTCCTCCCCGCCGTCGTGCTCGCGGCACGCTCCTGCGCCCTGATCGCGCGCCTCACCCGCTCCGCGATGCTCGACGTACTCGGCCAGGATTACATCCGCACGGCGCGGGCGAAGGGTCTGTCAGGGGGCGTCGTGATGTTCAAGCACGCGCTGAAGAACGCCTTCCCGCCGATCCTGACCGTTGCGGGCACGACGTTCGGGTATCTGCTCTCCGGCTCCTTCGTCGTGGAGACCTTCTTCACGATCCCCGGCATCGGTTACCAGTCCATCCGCTCCATCCTCGACCGCGACTACCCCGTGGTGCAGGCGATGGCGCTGCTGCTCGCCACGATCTTCGTCCTGATGAACCTGACCGTTGACCTTCTGTACGGGCTTCTAGACCCGCGGGCGCGCGTCGCCGGAGGCGGCCCGTTGCTGCTGGGCGGGGCGCGACGCGGCGCGGCGACTGCCGCGGCCGGCGCAGCCGCGCTCGAGGAGGCTCAGACGTGAGCGCCGCCGATCTGACACCCGCCGCGGCGGGAGCGGAGGCGTTGACCGTGCAGCCGCCCGCGCCCACCACCTGGCAGCG
This sequence comes from Armatimonadaceae bacterium, assembly GCA_035539875.1. Lineage (GTDB taxonomy): Bacteria > Armatimonadota > Armatimonadia > Armatimonadales > Armatimonadaceae > CALEKU01. The sequence goes on along the minus strand of DATLHN010000447.1, from coordinate 16,689 downwards.
GCTCCGGACTAACCCGATCGCATTCGCCAGCCTGATCGTCCTCGGGTTTGTCGCTGCGGTGGCACTGCTCGCGCCGCTGATCGCGCCCTACACGTTCAACGAACAGGACCTCGCCAGTAAGCTTCAGGGCCCGTCCGCCGCGCACCGCCTGGGCACCGACGAACTCGGGCGCGACACGCTCTCGCGCATGATTTACGGGGCGCAGATATCCCTGCTCGTCGCGGTGTGCGTCGAGGCGTTCGTCGTCACCATAGGACTGACGGTCGGCCTGATCGCCGGATTCCGCGGAGGGTGGGTGGACACCGCCCTGATGCGCGTCACGGACGTCATGCTCGCGTTCCCGGACGTCCTCCTCGCCATCCTGCTGCTCGGCACCCTCGGCACCGCCGAAATCGTCAAGCAGAACCCGATGTTCTCCATCGCGCTCGTGATTCTCGCGCTCGGCGTGACCGGTTGGCCGCCGCTGGCGCGGCTGGTCCGCGGGCAGGTGCTGACGCTCCGCAAGCGCGAGTTCGTGGAAGCCGCGCGCGCGCTCGGGGCGACCAACGGGCGCATCATCTGGAAGCACATCCTCCCCAACCTGCTCTCGCCCGTGCTGGTGGCGGTGACGGTGGACACCGCCGGGGTCATCCTGGCGGAGGCGACGCTTTCCTTCCTCGGGATCGGCGTGCAGCGCCCGTTCCCGTCCTGGGGCCGCATGATCAACGACGCGCTGGACTACTACCGCTCCGAGCCGCGCCTCCTCATCCTGCCCTCCGTCTTCCTCTCGGTCACCGTCCTCACGCTGAACTTCCTCGGCGACGGCCTGCGCGACGTCCTGGACCCCCGCTCGCGCAGCCGCTGACGCGAAAAAGACCCCGGCCTCGGGCCGGGGTCTTCCGCGCAGGTTCGGTCAGTTTCAGCCGCGGGACAGGGTCGCGTCGTAGCCGTTCGCCTTCAGCTCGGCGACGATTTCGCGGGCGTTCTTCTCGTCCCGGTACGCGCCTACCTGGAGGCGGTACACGGTCTTGCCGTTCGCGCCGCGGTCCGACTGGATGGACGCCTGGTAGCCGCGCCCGTTCAGCTCCGTCGCCAGGTTCTGCGCGTTCTCGCGCTCGGCGAACGTACCGACGCGCACCCGGAACAGCGGCCCCGCTGGGGGAGCCCCGGCCGTCGGCGGCGCGGCAGCGGGCGGCGTGGAATTCCCCGGCCGGGTGGCCGGTGGTGCGGGCGGGGGCGTTTCGCGCGGAGGCAGGGGCGACGGCATCGGCGCGGGCGCGGCGACCGGAACGCTGTTCGGCGCGGTGACCGGCGTGTCCGGGCCGGCGGTGCGCGGCGGACGCGCCGCCGCGGGCTCGCCTTCCTCGTCGGGGCCGACGGCGGGCGGAGACGGGGACGCGGTGACCGGCAGATCATCCGGGTCGGGCGTCGCGGACGCGGTCGGCGACGGCAAAGCGTTCTCCCGCTCCTCCTCCTCGCGCTTCCGCTTCTCCTCCTCCTCCTCGCGCTTCTTCTTCTCCTCTTCGGCCCTCTTCTTGCGCTCCTCTTCCGCCTTGCGGCGGGCCGCTTCGATCTCGCTCGTCCGGTCCTTCACCTCGATCCCCGAGCCCGGCGAGGGGAGGACGGAGCGCTCGATCACCGTCGCGCCGTCGCCGCCGTTGACCGAGGCGGCGGTCCGCTGGCCGAATCGGCTGCTCGGCCCGAGAACGAAGTACCCGAGGCAGAAGCACACCACGATGACGAGGAGCACGCCCGCCGCCCACTTCATAACGGATGAATCCGACTGCATAGTCCCTCGCACGAGTTCCGTGTGTCGGGGAGCCGGTCGCCCCCGTAAACGAGTGTACGCCGCAATCCCGGCGCTGTCAAAACGCTCAAATCCGACTGACCATGCGGTTGGCGAGTCGTACCGCGCCGAGGACCGGAGGCCCCTGCGGGTTTCGGACGACCGCCCCGGGTATCCACCGGCGGAGCACCGTTTCGAACGGCTCGGTAAGCAGCGTCTCCGCTTGCCACAGTCCGCCGACGGTCGCCACCGGCAGTTCGGCCTCGTTGGTCAGGCGCAGGCGGGTCGCCGCCGCCCGGACGAACGCCGCGAGCCACCCCGCCGATCCGACGAACAGGTCCTTCGCCTGCCGGTCGCCGCCCTCGGCGTTCTGGAGCACGAGGGGTACCAGGAACCCCCGCCCGTACGTCTCCGCGGTGCGCCGCGCCGCCTCGCCGAAGGCCGACGGCTCGTCGGTGCCGAGCGCCGCCACGACCGCGCGGGTCAGAGGCGTCGCCTCGTCCAGCCCGTCGAGGGCGCGCAGGGTGCGCCGGATGAGTTCGGTCGTGATGTGCGCCCCGCTCCCCTCGTCGCCGTACTCCCAGCCCCGGCCGCCGACCCGGACCGCCTCGCCGATGGCATTTTCGCCGTAGACCACCGAGCCCGTCCCGGCGATGACGCAGACGCCGACCCCCGTGGGCACGGCACCATGGAAGGCGATGACGTAGTCCGGAACCAGCGACACCGTCGCGTCGTGGAAGTTGGCCCGAAGCTCCTGCTCCCAGCGCTCCCGGATTCCGGAACGGGTTATCTTCGTGATACCGGCGCAGACGGCGTACCGGGTTCCCGGCTCGAACGGCGACTTGCCGTAGGCGGAAAACGCGGCGGCTATCGCCTCGCGCAGCGGCCCCGGGCCGCCGTCATCTGCGGACGGAACTTCGTAGACGGACTGGCGCTCGGGACTGTCCGGGCGACCGATAGCGACGCGGATGCGGGTTCCCCCGGCGTCGATTCCCACAGGGCAGACTGCATTCATTTATCCTTGCGGACCCTCTGTTCGTATGCTATACTCATCTTCGTTGTCGGGGCGTGGCTCAGCTTGGTAGAGCGCTGCGTTCGGGTCGCAGAGGTCGGAGGTTCAAATCCTCTCGCCCCGATTTTAGGGAGAAAGCAAACGGACCGTGAACCGTGGAGTTCAGGTCCGTTTTTTGTCGTCTCCGGGAGAGAGGCGCTTCCTTCAACCCGGCTTCCGGTGCCGGAAATGCAGGTACGTGATCGGGGGCTCGCCGGCCGCGGTGATTTCGAGTATCTCATCGGGATTAACTTCACTGCTGATCACGCCCGCACCGGGCTTATGGTACAGGTGCCGGGGACCGCGGATCGCGTGCGAGACGCGCTTCGGCTCCCCGTCTCCCTCCAGCAGGAGCACGATCGATCCGCCGTCCTCCCCCTGCTCTTCGTCCTCCAGGGAGATACTCACGAACGGGAGCGCCTGAGCCTCGGTCTGCGGACTCGTGTGCGGGTCCACCGCCTCCATCGTCACCCGCGAGCCCTGATGCAGGCGGGTGAACTCTTCCAGAAAGCCCTTCCACTCTTCACGGGGGATGTCGTGCGTCGCCATGGCTGCGTAGCCCTCCTACGCCGCAGTATACCCCCTTCGTCTAACCGGCCTCGCACCGCTCCTTGATCGCCGCGAGCGTGGCGTCCACGTTCGCCTGCATCGTCCGGTGGATGATCGTCTTGATCAGCGCGCCGACCAGGGGAATCTCCAGTTCGTAGTCCAGAACGAAGTCGAAGCGCGTGCGGTCCGCCCCCTCCGCGGTGAAGGTCCAGACCCCGTCGAAACGATCGTAGTCGCCCTTGATCTGACGGAAGGTGCACGTGCCCTTCTCCAGGTCCCAGACGTCCTCCTCGGTCCATCGCACCCGTGCGCCTACTTTCGGGACGATGCCCACCCAGTCGCTGACGATGCGCAGGCCGTCCTCGGACCGCTCGGTCACGACCAGCGACTCGACATCTCCCATGAACTCGGGAAACTGCTCGTTGTCGCGGGCGACCTCGATGACGCGGTCGCGCGGAGCCGCGATTAGCGCGCTGTTTTCGACTCTTGGCAAGAGGAAGACTCCTAACTGTTGACGATCCCGCCGAACTTGCGCGTCCGCCCCTGGAAGTCGCGTATCGCCTCCGCCAGATGCGCCTCGGAGAACTCCGGCCAGAACGCCTCGGTGACCCACAGTTCCGCGTAGGCGATCTGCCAGAGCAGGTAGTTGGAGACGCGCATCTCGCCCGCCGTGCGGATCAGCAGGTCCGGGTCGGGCAGGTCGGCGCTGTAGAGCACGCTGCCAAAGGTCTCGGGCGTCACGTCGCGCGCGGTGATCTCGCCCCGGGCCGCCATTTCGACGAGACGCCGCGCCGCGTCCACAATCTCCGTGCGCCCGCCATAATTGACGCACAGGTTGAGCGTCAGCCCTGTGTTGTCCCGCGTGTACTCCTCGTTGTGCCGGATGACTTCCTGGAGCGACTCGGGAAGCTCGTGGATGCGCCCGGTGAAGCGCATCCGCACGTTGTGCTCGTGAAGCTCGCGCAGCTCGTTCCGGGCCGCCATCTCGATCAGGTGCATCAGCCCCTCGACCTCGTGCTTCGGACGCTTCCAGTTCTCCGAGGAAAAGACGTAGAGCGTCAGGACCCCGATCCCGAAATCGGACGCCGCGCGGACGACCTTCTTCAGCGTGCGATACCCCTGGTGGTGCCCCCAGAGGCGATGCATCCCGCGGCGATTGGCCCACCGCCCGTTGCCATCCATGATGATGGCGACGTGCTCGGGGATCCGCGCGCTGTCGAGGCCGTACCGCTGCGCAAGCGACGCCTCCGCCGTGGCGACGGGAGTCGGACCGCTGGCGGGCGCGGTGGCGGCCGCGGTACGCGCGGGCGACGGTAGAGAGACGGTGGAGTTCATGGGCAGCTTACCCCCGGATTCACTTCGCCGTACAGAGTGCTTTGCCGGGCACGGCGGTTTCGCTTCATTATACGGCACGCGGGGGCTAAAAGTGCGACGCAGAGCGCGCGCCCTGCCTGCTTTTTCCGAGCGGCGGTCAAAATTCGAGAAGTTCGGCTTCTTTCGTCTTCTGGAGCGTGTCCAGCTCCGCCATATACCGGTCGAGGAGTTTCTGGACGTCCTTCTCGGCGCGCTTCACGTCATCGTCGGTCAGCTCGTCATCCTTCTTCAGGTGCTCGATGGCATCCCGGCGGATGTTGCGCAGCGCGACCCGCCCGGCCTCGCCCTTCTGATGCAGCTGTTTGACAAAGTCTTTGCGGCGCTCCTCGGTCAGCACCGGGATGTTCAGGCGGATGTTCTGGCCGTCGTTGTTCGGCGTCAGGCCCAGGTCCGACTTCATGATCGCCTTCTCGATGGGCCCGAGCGCTCCCTTATCCCACGGGGCGATCAGGAGGGTCCGCGGGTCCGGAGAGCTGACCGCGCCGAGCTGGTTCAGCGGCATCTGCTGGCCGTAGTAGTCGACCTTGACCGAATCGAGGAGGGTCGGATTCGCGCGGCCCGTGCGCAGCGTCGCGAAGTCGTGCGCAGCGGAGTCGATCGACTTCTTCATACGCGTTTCCGCGTCGCTCATAATCTCGGCTGTTGGCATTGCGGGACTCCAGAAAGAGGTTTCGAGCCGAACGTTTGGCGTTTCCCGGGCAGACGGGCAACCCGCGCGACGCTCGGCCTCAAAACTTCGTTACTTACTTCTCCCAACGAACGTTCCAATGGCGTCGCCCATGACCGCGCGCTTGATGTTGCCGGGAACGCCGATGTCGAAGACGATGATGGGGAGGTCGTTCTCCATGCAGACGGCGAACGCGGTCAGGTCCATCACGCGCAGCTTGCGCTCGATCGCCTCTTCGTACCCGACCTGGCGGTACGGCTTCGCGTCCGCGTGCTGGCGCGGGTCCTTGTCGTAGACGGCGTCCACGTTGTTCTTCGCCATCAGCACTACTTCCGCCCCGATCTCCAGCGCGCGCAGGCTGGCGGCGGTGTCGGTCGTGAAGTAGGGGTTGCCGGTGCCCGCCGCGAAGATGACCACGCGCTCCTTCTCGATGTGCCGGATGGCGCGTCGACGGATGAACGGCTCCGCCACCTGCATGATGTTGATGGCGGTCTGGACGCGGGTCGGCACGGAGAGCTTTTCCAGGGCGTCCTGTAGGGCAAGGCCGTTGATGACCGTGGCGAGCATCCCGGCGTAGTCCGCCGTCGCCCGGTCCATGCCCCGGCCCGAGGCCGCGGACTGACCGCGCAGGATGTTGCCCCCGCCGACCACGATGGCGACCCCGACGCCGAGGGCGTGGATGTCGGCCACCTCGCGGGCGATCTTCTGGACGGCGTCGGGACCGATCCCAAAGCCCTGGTCTCCGGCGAACGCCTCGCCGGAAAGCTTCAGGAGGACCCGTCCGAACCGGGGGCGGACTTCGCCGCCCCCGGTCCCGGTCTCCGCGCCCGCATACGCGGCAGGAGTGGTGTCGTGGCTCACGAGGCCGCGTCTTCCTTCGGAACGTTCTCGCCCACCTCGAAGCGGGCGAAGCGCGTCACCTGAGCCCCAGCGTGCTCCTTGACCAGCGCGCCGACCGTCTTCTTGTCGTCGCGGATGTACGGCTGGTTCATCAGCACGATCTCGCCGAGGTACTTGCGGACGCGGCCCTCGATGGCGCTGTTCTTGGCCTGCTCGGGCTTGCCCGCCATCTGCGCCTCGGTCTGCGCGGTGATGATCTCGCGCTCCTTCGCAAGTGTCGCGGCGTCCACGTCGGCGTCGGTCAGAGCCTTGGGCTTCGCGAACGAGATGTGCATGGCAACGTCGCGCCCGAGGGACGGGTCGCCGTTCGTGCCGGTCGTCTCCACGAGGACCCCGATCTTGCCGCCGGCGCCGCTCGTCGTGTGAACGTACGAGGAGATCACGCCGCCCTCGGCGGCCTTGAAGCGGACGAACCTCCCGAGGACGATGCGCTCGCCGATCCGGCTGACCGCCGCGTTGATCGCGCCGGCGAGCGTCCTGTCGGCTAGTTCGGCATCGTCGTGCGCCTCGGCGAGCAGCTGCTCCGCCGTCTCCGCGTGGGAATCCGCAGCCTTCATAGCGAGCGTCCGCGCCAAAGCCTGAAAGTCTTCGTTGCGCGCGACGAAGTCGGTCTCCGAGTTCAGCTCCAGCAGGACGCCGACCTTGTTGTCCGCGCCGACGTGGGCGACCACGATGCCCTCGCCCGCGACACGGTCCCCCCGGTCCTTGACGCCCTTCTTGCGCAGCAGCTCGACGGCCGCCTCGAGGTCGCCCTCGGTCTCCGTCAGCGCCTTCTTACACTCCATCATCCCCAGGCCCGTGCGCTCGCGCAGTTGGGCTACCAGGGCCGCCGTGATCGCAGCCATGTCAGTACCTACCTTCCGTAATTCCCGCGTCTCGCCCCCCGCCGTCGCGGAAGGGCCACGATATCTATCGAACCGGGACACGCCATTCGCAAATAACCCCCGGACGATCGCTCGGAGCCGGGGGCCACAACGGTGCCAGGGGCGGGCGACGGGGGCACGACTCCCCCGCCTCCCGCCGCTCCCGGCGCGCGATTAGTCGGACGGGTTCGCGTTCGACGTGGTCGAGCCCGTGTTCGCGCCCTCGCCCACGCTCACCGTGTGGGCCGCAGAGCCGGTCTCTTCCATAACGATCGCGGAAGCCTCGGCGGCGTCCACGTTCGCGTCGCCCGTTCCCTGCGCCGCGGTGGAATCCTGCAGCTCCGCGCCGACGGACGCCGCGCCCTCGACGGTCGCTTCGGCGTCGGCGGTCGGCGTCTCGACGGCGACGGGACGGCCCTCGGCGTCGTAGTCGAAACCGAGGCTGCGGGCGTCCTCTTCCATCTGCCGTCGGCGCGCCTCGGGGGTAGCCCCGGGGATCGGCTCGCCGTTCTCGTCCAGCTGCACCACCTCGGGCGACTCGAGGCCCTGCTCGTCCCACTCGTGCTGCTTGACCTCGATGATCGCGTCGGCGATCTTGTTCGAGATCAGCTTGATGGCGCGGATGGCGTCGTCGTTGCCGGGGATGATGTAGTCCACCTCGTCCGGGTCGCAGTTCGTGTCCACGATCGCGACGATCGGGATGCCCAGGTTGCGGGCCTCCTTGACGGCGATGTGCTCCTTCTTCAGGTCCACGATGAAGAGCGCGGCGGGAATGCGCGGCATGTCCTTGATGCCGCCGAGGAACCGCTCCAGGCGATCCTTCTCCTCGGTCAGCATGGCCGCTTCCTTCTTGGTCAGGCGCAGGAAGATGCCTTCCCGCTCCATCGTCTCCAGCTCGCGGAGGCGCGCGATGCGAAGCTGGATCGTGCGGAAGTTGGTGAGCATGCCGCCCAGCCAGCGCTGATTCACGTAGTACTGGCGGGAGCGCTGCGCGGCCTCGGCGACCGCGTCGGACGCCTGCTTCTTGGTCCCGACGAACAGGACGCTGCCGCCCTGCATGACGATTTCCTGAATGAAGCGCTGAGCCTCATCGAACAGCTTCAGGCTCTGATGCAGGTCGATGATGTAGATGCCGTTGCGCGACCCGTAGATGTACCGCTTCATCTTGGGGTTCCAGCGGCGGGTCTGGTGGCCGAAGTGGACGCCTGCCTCGAGCAGGTCCTTCATCGCGATGGTAGCCAAAACTGTAACGTACCTTTCTCTCGGTTGGCGGGCCGACCCTGTCCGGGTTGTGCTTTCGCGGCCCCCTCCCCCGCGCTCGCCCGAACGCCGACCGGCCGCTAGAAACCGGGGCGTCAGGACCGAAAGAGGCGCGGGGTGCGTACTCCCGGCATCGTTCGGACGTGCCGAACCGCCGGGGCGCAAAACCTTCCTGTTATACCACGCACCCCCGGACCGGGCAAACACAGTCGCGCCGCCGGTTCGGCAGGCGGGCGCGGGCGGCGGCAGGACAGATGGCGACCCGGCGCGAACCTGTTGCGTGCGGGGGATCGTCGGCCATGTTGTCGTCACGACAGGTATTCGTCAGCCACTCTTCGAAAGATAAGGAGGCCGCCGACGCGGTCCGCGCCGCGCTGGAGGCTTCGGGCGTCCGGTGCTGGGTCGCGCCGCGCGACATCGAGCCCGGCTCCGACTGGAGCGAGGCGATCGTCGCGGGGCTGACCGAGTGCGCGGTCACGGTGCTGGTCTTCTCGGAGAACGCGAACGCCTCGGCCCAGGTGCGCCGCGAGGTGCAGTTCTCCTTCGAGAACCGCAAGACCGTCGTCCCCTTCCGCATCGAGGACGCCCGCCCGACCGGCGCGTTCGCCTACTACCTCAACCCCGTCCACTGGCTCAGCGCCTTCCCCCCGCCGCTGGAGCCGCACCTGCCCCCGCTCGTCGAGTTCGTACGGGGAGTGCTTGGTGACCCACAGAGCGCGGGCTCTCTTTCGCTTCATGCCGTTCCCACCGACACACCACCTGCGCTCAGTCCACCACCGGAGCGTCCGGCATTCCCCGGCAACCTGCCTCTTCATCTGACCAGTTTCATCGGCAGGAAGAGAGAGATAGCGGAGGTGCAACGGTTGCTATCCGGCAATCGTCTGGTGACACTCGCGGGTTACGGCGGTTGCGGCAAGACCCGGCTTGCATTACAGGCGGCGGCCGAAGCCCTGAACGGAAGGGCTTTCCCCGGCGGGGTGTGGCTGGTCGAACTCGCCGCCCTCTCCTCCCCTGCCCTCGTAGTGCAGGAGGTCGCCACCGGACTGGGAGTCCGGGAGCAGGCGGAACAATCGCTCCTGCAAACGTTGACCGAGTACCTGCGCGAGAAGCAACTCCTGCTCGTTCTGGATAACTGCGAGCATCTGCTGACGGGGTGTGCTTCCGTTGCCGCGGCGCTCCTGCGCGCCTGCCCGGACGTGCGCCTGCTCGCCACCAGTCGGGAACCGCTCGGTATCGCGGGCGAGCAAGTCTATCGGGTTCCCTGCCTCTCGCTGCCCGACCCGAAACAGGCACTTGCCGCGACTCCGGAGAATCTGGCCGCTTTCGAGTCGGTCCGCCTTTTCATCGAGCGTGCCCAAGCCGTCAAGCCCGAATTCGTCTGCACGTCGGGTAATGCCTCTGCGCTGGCACGGCTCTGTCATCGCCTGGACGGCATTCCCCTGGCACTTGAACTGGCAGCCGCACGGATCCGCGCGCTCTCCGTAGACGAGATCGAGACGCGGTTGGATCAATGCTTCCGCCTGCTGACGGGCGGAAATCGCGCCGCAATGCCGAGGCAACAGACTCTGCGCGCCGCGGTGGACTGGAGTTATGACCTCCTGACGGAAGCGGAGCGCCTCCTACTGGCGCGTCTCTCCGTCTTCGCGGGCGGATGGACGCTGACCGCGGCAGAGGCGGTGTGCGGTTTCGAGCCCCTGGAAGACTTTGAGGTCCTGGACCTCCTGACATCCCTGGCGGATAAATCTCTGGTCGTGGTCGAGTCACCGGCCGTCGAAGAACATGGTGAGCCGGGACAGTGCAGTGGGACCACGCGCTACCGCATGCTGGAAACCATTCGCCTGTACGCGAACCAAAAGGTTGCCGAATGGCCGCATGGTTCGAGCGAGTGTAAAGCCGACGAGGCGGTGCGACTGCGAACGCGTCATCGGGATTTTTTCCTCGCTCTGGCAGAGGAGGCAGAGCCACATCTGATGGCGACGGATCAGAGGGAGTGGCTGGAGCGCCTGGAGGCGGAACACGACAATCTGCGGGCGGCCCTTGAGGAATGTGCCAGGAATCCGGCACAGGATACCGAGGAGGCGGGGCTGCGTCTGGCGGGTGCGCTGTGGAGATTCTGGTTGGTACGCGGCTACGTGTCCGAAGGTCGCGACCATCTCGCCCGGGTACTGGAAGCCGCCAGACAGACCAGCGCACAGACAGGTTCGCTCACCTGTACGGTAGCGTCCGTCCGAGTTCTCCTGTTCGCCGGAAATCTGGCAAACCACCAGGGCGATTACACTGCGGCACGGAAGTTGTTCGAGGAGGGGCTTACCATTTGCCGCGACATGGCCGATCCGCAAGGTACTGCGTGGTCACTCCTCAACCTCGGAAACATAGCACGCGCTCAGGGCGATTACCCTGGGGCACGTGCGCTCTTCCAGGAGGGTCTCTCCATCTCGCAAACGGCGGAGGACAGCCTGAACACGGCGTGGTCACTCCTCAACCTCGGTAATCTGGCTTACCAGGAGGGCGACTATACCGGGGCGCGAACCTATTTCGAGGAGGGACTCGCCCTGTTCCGCCAGCTGGGAGACCGGTTGAACATTGCGTGGTCACTCCTCAACCTCGGTAACGTCGCGCGCTCTCAGGGCGACAACGCTGAAGCACGCACCCGTCATGAAGAGGGTCTGGCCATTTGCCGCGAACTGGGAGATCGGCGAGGCATCGCCCAGGCCCTCAAAGGGCTGGCGCACGTCGCCTGGAGCACCTCCCAGGTGCGAAAGTCGGTCGTTCTCTGGGGGGCTGCTTACTCTCTACTTGAAGGTATAGGCACCCGGTCACAACCCGGCGAGCAGGCGGAGATGCAGGAGTGTCAGGATCAGGCCCTCTCTGTACTGGGAGATGCGGAATTCGCAGCCGCCTGGGAGGTGGGGCGTGGTCTATCCGCGGATACGGCTGTCGCGTATGCGCTCGAGATCGATTGATGCGATCGTACCGGCAGTCGTGTCGGCGTTCCGTTCGTTACAGGGGGCCGTGCCGGAACGCGGTACCGTACCGCGCCGCGAAAACTAAGCCCCACCCTAGCAGGAGGGACGGGAAGATAGGCAGAATAACCACTCACATCTCTTTCCCTTTCGTCAGACAGGGATCGCCGTAATAGGCACCGATGCATCGCTGCAGGTCCCCGTCGCCGGGGCAGCAACTTCAGGAGACATATTTCGTGACAAAGCCCTTCATGAATCGCCGCTCGGGGTATACGACCGGTCAATCTGCCGCATTCACTCTTATAGAATTGCTTGTTGTGATTGCGATCATAGCTATACTCGCCGCCATACTCTTCCCCGTCTTCGCCCAGGCGCGCGAGCGTGCCCGTGCCACTGCCTGCCTCTCAAACGTCAAGCAGATCGGCACCGGCCTGATGATGTACACGCAGGATTGGGACGAGGTGTACCCGGCCGCCAACATCAGCCCCGTGCCCCCGATCAACGGCGGCGGCAGCACGGTGCTGCCCATAGATGCCCAGATCGGCCAGTACATCAAGAACGAACAGATATGGTCGTGCCCGAGCGACACGAACCCGATCTATTCGGGCATGACGCTCAATCGCTTCTACGATGGCAAGTACTTCAATAACATGATGCCGCGCAGCTACGGCTATGTCATCGAGATCAACACGCGTGAAAAGAACACGCGCGATGCCAACACCGGGCTCGCCACCCGTTTTCCGCCGAACGGTTACACCCTGGCGTCCGTCGATCAACCGGCCGACACCATAGCCTTTACGGAAGCGACGGCCAATACGGGCGTCGGTACTCTGGGCGCGTACGACGGCGGTCTGTTCACCCAGTGCGACACCTGGAAGATCCCCGGTCGTAAGGCGGGGACTGAAGGCGCGGACACCGGCGGTTGTACCGCCACGTTCAACACGGTCACGAACGTGCCGTACAAGGGCCACTTCGACAAGGGCAATTTCATCTTCGCGGACGGCCACGCCAAGTCCCTGGGCTGGAGTCAGGTGCGCAAAAACGACTTCTGGCTGTTCAAGCGCACCAAGCCCACGGCGACTTTCACCCCCTGACCGGGAGCGTGACCTGGAACAACACGAAACCCGGCTGCCGCAATCGGCAGTCGGGTTTCGGGCTCGTTGGTGATGATGCGAACGCTTACGTCGGGCGGCGGATCATCTGCTTGAGTTCGGTGATGTTTCCTGCGGCGTTCAGGGCGTCCTCTTCGCTGATGATGCCCGCCTTGTAGTACTTGGTCAGGCACTGGTTCATCGTCTGCATGCCCCAGAAGCCGCCCTCCGCGATGGCCGAGTAGAGGTTGCCCGCGCGGCCCTCTTCGATCAGCTTCGCGATGGTCGGCGTCGCGATCATGATCTCGACGGCCGCGACGCGCCCTTCCGCGTCCACGCGCGCCAGCAGCTTCTGCGAGATGACGCCGCGCAGCGAGTTCGACATGCGCAGACACAGCGTCGAGCGCTCGTGCGGCGGGAACAGGTTGATGATGCGGTCGAGGGTCTCCGAGGCGCTCGCGGTGTGGACCGTCGAGAAGACGAGGTGACCCGTTTCCGCCGCCTGGAGGGCGACGTTCATCGTCTCGATGTCGCGCATCTCACCGATCAGGATGATGTCCGGGTTCTGGCGCACGACGTACTTCAGGGCGTCCGTGAAGGAGTCGGTGTCGATGCCGATCTCGCGCTGGGAGACGATGCTGCTCTTGTCCGGATGCACGAACTCGATCGGGTCCTCGACCGTGACGATGTTCGCGCGCCGCTCCTGGTTGATCTTGTCGATCATGGCCGCGAGCGTCGTGGACTTACCGGAGCCGGTCGGCCCCGTGACCAGGATCAGGCCCTGCCGGTGGCGGGTGAGTTCGCCGATGACCGGCGGCATGCCGAGCTGCTCAAGAGTGAAGAGCTTCAGCGGGACGAGTCGGCAGACCAGGCCCATCGAGCCGCGCTGCTGGTAGATGTTTGCGCGGACGCGGGTCAGGTCCTCGACCGTGAAGGCCAGGTCCAGTTCGTGCCGGTGCTCGAACCGGCCGATCTGCTCGTGCGACATGATGCTGTAAGCAAGGCGACGGGTGTCGTCGGCGGTAAGCTTGTCGTACCCCTCCGACAACTGAATACGCCCGTGGATGCGCATCGCGGGCGGACTGCCCTCTTTAATAAAGACGTCGGACGCCTTCTTCTCATGAGCCAGGCGTATGAGATCGCGCAAATCCAGCACTGCCATTGCGATGAAAGACCTTTCTCCGTCCCCGCCAGCGGGCGTCCGCAATCGTATGAACGGACCTTTGCGCCACCGCCAGGGGGCCCGCGCGCCGCGCGGGATGCCGGGCGGTCCGCCCTTTAACGGCGGACCGCCCGGGAAGCCACCGTGAAGACCAGTATACCAACTGCCGCCGCGGCGAGCACCAGCAGTGCGATCTTCAGTCCCGTACCGCCCCCGCCCGCAACCTCGGCCGACTTTCCGCCTATCACGCCGACGGGCGCCGCGGAAACCGGCTGCGTCTTCGGGAGCTGCACGGACTCCAATTGATGATTCTTGATATTCACCACGTACGTGATGGTCCCCTGCTGTACCGAACCGGAGACCTCAACATTTTTATCGGCGTGCTGACGCACTCCTCGATAGGCAAAGGTAGGGGGAAGGAAGAAAGACACGTGCATCCGCTTCGTCTCGCGAAACGCGCGAATGAACGGTTCTATCTCGACCGTACCGGTCACCGTGTCCGCCAGCCCCTCGCCGGTGGTGAACGAGACGCTGGACAGAACGGTCTTCCCCGAGTCTGGGGTCTGCGCCTCGCTGTTGTCGTAGCGCAGCGGGGTGGCCTTCCACTTCGTCTGCCCGAGCAGAGCCTTCATGGGGCGCTCGGCCTCCGCCTGGGCGACCTTGCGCGGGTAGACCGCGGACACTTCGTACTCCCCGTTCGGGAGCAACAGTACCACGATCTGTACGTCCGGCTTTACGTTGGCGATCTGCTGCGCGCCCGCGCGCCGCGCGGACCCGCCGACCGCAACACCGACGAGAAGCAGTGCGGTCAGGAGAGACAGGTATATCCGTCGGCTCATTTATCTTCTTTCCGGCGGCGGTACAGGCGGAGCGCCTTCTCGCGCTGCGCCGCGTGGTCCACGATCCGGTGCGGGTAGTCCCGCCCCAGCACGCAGCCGACCGCCTCCTGCTCCGCGGGAGTCAGTTCCCACGGTCGGTGGACGTACTTCGCGGGTACGCGCGCGAGTTCGGGCACCCACCTCTTCACATACGCGCCGGCGGGGTCGAACTTCTCCCCTTGCGAAACCGGGTTAAAGATGCGGAAGTACGGCTGGGCGTCCGTGCCGGTGCTCGCCGCCCACTGCCACCCCCCATTATTGCTCGCCAGATCGCCGTCGACCAGACGCTGCATGAAAAGAGTCTCCCCCCAGCGCCAGTCGATCAGCAGGTCCTTGGTCAGGAAGGACGCCGTTATCATCCGCGCGCGGTTGTGCATCCAGGCCTCCCGCGCCAGTTGGCGCTGCGCGGCGTCCACGATGGGATACCCGGTGCGTCCCTCCGTCCACGCGGCGAAGTGCGCGTCGTCGTTCTCCCAATCCAGATCATTCAACTCCTGCCGGAACGCCCCGACCTCGACGTGCGGGAAGTGCCATAGTATCTGGTAGTAGAAGTCGCGCCAGGCGAGTTCCGAGAGGAATGTGTCGGCCCCCGCACGACCATCGGCTCCGGAAGCCGCGCGGCGCTCGCGGACGCGCGCGAAGACCCGGCGGGCCGAAACGACGCCGGACCGCAGGTAGGCCGACAGGCGCGACGTCCCCTCCACACCGGGAACGTCCCGGTCCGCATCGTATGTGCCGAGGCAGGATTCCACGAACGTATCCAGCCACCGCGCCGCCTCCACTTCGCCGCCGCGCACCCGAGGCTCCTGAAGGGGTTCGCCGCTTACAACACCGGCCTTGGCAGGCGACGCCGGAAGCGGCTCGCTCTCGATTCCCTCGGGCGAAGGGATTCGCATGGGCGCGGCGATCGGGACGGCGACCGGCTGCTCGCGCCAGACGCGCCGGAACGGGGTGAAGACCGTGTAGGGCGTCCCCGCCCTCGTACAGACCTGCCCCGGCTCGACCAGAAGGTGGTCGTCCGCCTGCTCGACGGCGACCCCGCGGCAACGCATCGCGGTCTCCACGGCCTGGTCGCGCGCGCGCCCGAACGGCTCGTACTCCCGGCCAAAGACGAGCGCGGTGGCCCCCGTCTCCTCGACCAGACGCTCCAGTTCCTCGACCGGCTTTCCGCGGCGGACGACGAGGCGGCTGCCACGCTCTCGCAGCGCCTCATCGAGCGCGGCGAGCGAATCGAAAAGAAAGCGCGTGCGGGCCGCGCCGGTGGTAGGCGCGGTGAGGAGCGAGGGGTCGAGAATGAACACCGGGACGACCGAGCGGGCCGTCTCCAGGGCGCGCGCGAGGCCGGTATTGTCGTCCAGGCGCAGCGCGCGCCGGAACCAGTAGAGGGCGGTCTGATGCGGCTTGTCCAAAGAGAGCGTTCCGTTACCAGTTTCTGCTGCGCGCATACACCCGCTGAAGTACCGGAGAAAGCAAAATGGCCCGGGCATTTCTGCCCGGGCCGTTACCGAATGGAGAATAGCGGGATCGAACCGCTGACCTCTTCAATGCCATTGAAGCGCTCTCCCAGCTGAGCTAATTCCCCGTGCTTGCGGAAGAAATCTTACCACGCTTTTCCCGCAGGCGCAAGGGTGCGCGCGCTCCGAAGAGGCCAAATTGCTCCGCTAGAAGTGCATGCCGACGCTCGCGGAAGCGCCGCGATAGGGCACCCGTTCGAGACGCCCCATGTCCTGGTAGGCGGCCTCGAAGAAGAAGCCGCGACCGAACCGTAGTCCCGCCCCGAGCCGGTATCCGAAGGTCACCGTCTGGGCGTTGCCGAGGACGCGGCGGATCTCCTCGATCTCCCCGTCGACATCCTCGTACTCGAAGACGCGCGCCCGGCTGCGGCGGAGCAGGTACGGCCCGCCCCCGGCGCTGACGAAGAACGCCGTGCCACTCGTCCGCGGCGTCAGGTGCAGCGTGCCCGAAAGCCCGAGGCCGTGGAACTGGCGGTCCATCTGGAGAAACTCCTGGAAGTCCTGCTGCTCGCGGCGCGTCCCGAACCCGGTGTCGAAGTAGGCCGCCACGTCGAAGGCCCGACTCTGGGACGGCGGGAGCAGGTCGTAGGCGAAGCGACCGACGGCCCAGACGCCGTTCGTGCCCCGGCGCGTGTCCTCAGAGGGAAAGAAT
>DATLHN010000446.1:0-3372 GCA_035539875.1 Armatimonadaceae bacterium | reverse complement strand
GTAGTACGGGGCGGGGGAGGTTCCTCCCCCGCCCCGTACTACGGGTCGGTGGATCAGACCTGGTCCGCCACGAAGGGCAGCAGGGCGATCTCGCGGGCGCGCTTGATCGCACCCGCCAGCTGGCGCTGGTACTTGGCGCTGGTCCCGGTGGTGCGGCGGGGAAGGATCTTGCCCCGCTCGCTGACGAACCGGCGCAGGAGCGCCACGTTCTTGTAGTCGATGTAGTCGATCTTCTGAACCGTGAAGAAGCAAACCTTGCGCTTGGGCTTCTTGTACTTCCGGCTCTTACCGCCTCTCGGCGCAGACATCCGCATTTGGATTCGTTCCTCTGTCTATCGGCACGGTGACGCTTCTACGGCGCGCGCTCGGGGAGTGGCTACTCCGCGAACGGGTCGTCGAAGCCGTCCATGTCTTCGAAGTCATTTGCCGGGGGAGCGGCCTGTCGGCCCCGCGCCCCGCCGCCCGCGCCCGACGCCGGGCCCGCTCCGCGCTCTGCCGCGGGAGCCGCGGCGCGCTGCGGCGGCCGCTGCTCGCGGTCCTGGGACTGGTGCTCGTAGCCTCCGCCGCCTCCGCCGCCCTCGCCCTCCTGGTCCTTGGGTCGGTCCAGGCCCTTGATGTTGTCGGAGACGATCTCGGCGGCGCGGCGGCGCTGTCCTTCGCGGTCCACGTACTCGCGGATCTGAAGGCGGCCTTCGACCGCGACGAGCCGTCCCTTGCTCAGGTAGTTCGCCGCATACTCCGCGTTCTGACGCCAGGCGACGATGTCGATAAAGTCGGCCTGCGGCTCGTTGCCCTGCGCGCGCGCCTCCGCGGAAAGCGGGCGGCCCACGGCGAGGCGGAACTGGGTAACGGCGATGCCGGACGGCGTATACTTGAGCTCCGGCTCGGTGGCCAGACGTCCGATAAGGACTACACGGTTCAACATGTCACTTCACTCCTCCCGGTGCATACGGATCGGCAAACCGTCCGCGCGCCGAAATTGTCAACACTCGCTACACTCCGTTCGGTACCTCGTCGGCGTCCCACGCCGGATCGGACCCCCGGAATCGGCTTTGTGGCGTTAGGATTCGGCGTTCGCCTCGCCGGTCTCCTCCGTCGAAGCGGCGGGAGATTCGGAAGCCTCGGCCGTGGCGTCGTCGGCCGCGGCGACCGGGGTCGCCTCGGGCGCGGGCGCTTCCGCCGCGGAGCCGCTCGCTTCCGGCGCTTCCGCCGGGGCGGACTCGGCCGCAGCAGGAGCGGCGGCGGGGGCGAGTTCCGTCACCGGCTGCTCGGCGGCAGGCGCGGCGGGCGGGTTGATCGGCGCGCGAGCGGCCATCTCGCGCTCGCGGCGCTCCTGCTCCGCGGAGCGGGTCTTGGACGGGAAGCGGTCGGCCTTTTCGGAGACCTTGACGATGATGTGGCGGATGGCGTCGTCGCTGATGCGGAAGATGCGGTCGAGCTCGTTCTTGGCGGCGGGCTCGGACCGGAAGTTGACGACGACGTAATTGCCCTCGCGGCGGCCCTTGACGTCGTAGGCCAGCCGTCGGGTTTCCCAACGATCGATGTCGTCGATCTCGCCGTTGCCGCGCTTGATGACGTCCGTGTACTTGTTCACGATGGACGTCACCTGGTCCTCGGCCAGCGTCGAGTCGACAATGAAGATCGCCTCGTAGGCGGTCACCATTACAAAGATTCCTCCCTATGGTCGTATACGTCCCCGCTCGGGCGGGGCAGGAAGGACAACCGCACACGCGCGCGCACGGCCCCCATATCCAGTTGTACGGGGCACATTATAGCACGCGCGGGGACCTCTCGCAAACGCGGCGTTTGCGCCCCGTCAGGACGCGCCGCCGTCGCGCAGGTCCTGGAAGAGGACCGTGGACAGGTACCGCTCGGCGTTCGACGGAACGATCACAACGATCAGCTTGCCCGCGTTCTCGGGACGCCGCCCGATCTCCACCGCGGTGTGTATGGCGGCCCCGGAGGAGATGCCGACCGCGAGCCCCTCCTCGCGCATGACGCGCCGCGCCATCGCGACCGACTCCTCGTTCGTGACCTGGAAGGTCTCGTCCACCTGGTCGACGTTCAGGTTCTCCGGGATGAACCCCGCGCCGATCCCCTGGATCTTGTGCGGCCCCGGCTGCAACTCCTCGTGCTTCTTGAACTGCGTGATGACCGGGGAACTGACCGGTTCGACGGCGACGGTGCGGAAGCTCGGCTTGCGAGGCCGGATCACGTCGGCTACGCCCGATATCGTGCCGCCGGTCCCGACGCCCGCGACGAGGACGTCCACCTGGCCGTCCGTGTCCCGCCAGATCTCCTCGGCGGTCGTCTTGCGGTGGATCTCGGGGTTCGCCGGGTTGTTGAACTGCTGGGGCATGAAGTAGCGGCTGGGGTCACGGGCGACGATCTCCTCGGCGGCGGCGACCGCGCCCTTCATGCCCTTCGCGCCTTCGGTGAGGACGATCTCCGCGCCGTAGCCCATCAGGATCAGCCGCCGCTCCACGCTCATGGTCTCCGGCATGCAGAGGATGAGCTTGTACCCCTTGGCGGCGCAGGTGAAGGCGAGGGCGATGCCGGTGTTGCCGGAGGTCGGCTCGACGATCGTCGTCTTCCCGGGGGAGACAAGGCCGCGCTTCTCGGCGTCCTCGATCATGCTCACGCCGATCCGGTCCTTGACCGAGAGCCCGGGGTTGAAGTACTCCAGCTTGCAGACGATCCGGGCGTCGATGCCCTGCGTCACGCGGTTGAGGCGCACCAGCGGCGTGTCCCCGATAAGCTGGGTGGGATTATCGTAGATTCGCATCGTGACCTTTCAAATGTTCATCATGTAGCCCTGGTCGGCCATGCGCTCCGAGCGCCGGTCGAGCAGGTCCTGGACCGTGGTCCCGTCCGCGACCGTGCGGATCGCCTCGCGCATCTTCGCCCAGAGGCCGCGCACGATGATCGTCTCCGGTAGCTCCGACGTCGCCCGGTCGCTTCCCTCGCCGCTGACCAGCTCGGTGGGCACCAGCGGCCCCGACAGGGCGCGCAGGATGTTGCCGACCGTGATCTGACCGGGCGAGGCCGCGAGGGAGTAGCCGCCGCCCGCGCCGCGCGTGGACCGGACGACCTCCGCGCGACGGAGCGCGGCCAGAAGCTGCTCCAGGAACTGCTCCGGAATGCGCTGGCGCTGGGCGATCTCGCGGGTCTGCACCGGCCCGTTGCCGCCGTGAACGGCCAGGTCGAGGACGGCGCGGAGGCCGTAGTCTTCTTTTGCGGTGAAATTCATCGTTGACACTCCGCCGACTATTCCTATCGGCAAACCTGTCTCCATTGTACCGGCTGGCAGGTTCCGGTGTCAATCGGTTCTAACAAGCAGACTGGTCCCTCGGAGGAGTCTCGTCTGCGCGG
>DATLHN010000445.1:0-1870 GCA_035539875.1 Armatimonadaceae bacterium | reverse complement strand
CTGCTCTACGCCGTCGCGATGATGGCCGCGGGCTGGGACGGCGCTCCGAAGGGGAACGCGCCCGGCTTTCCGGGCGACGGCCGGTGGTCGGTGCGCTGGGAGAACCTGAGCCCGGCCCCGTAACGCCCCCGCGTCACCCGGCGAGGGCCTGGTACCGCTCGCGGTTCGACGCGCGGGCGCGGGCGACGAGCGCCTGAAGCTCCCCGAGCGGCTGTACCCCCGAGAGCGCGAAGCGGCCGTCGGCGACGAACGCCGGGACGCCCATCACGCCCATCGTCGTCGCCGCCCGCTGGTCGTCCAGCACCGCCTCCTCGAACGTGCCCGCCTCCAGCGTCTCGCGCAGGGAAGCGGCGTCGAGGCCCAGGCCCGCGGCCAGCGCGGCGAGGACGTCCACCTGCCCGATGTCCTCGCCGCGCTCGAAGAACGCCCGGAAGAGGGCCGCGCTGTAGGCGTCGAACGCGCCGTGGGCGCGCGCCCAGTGCGCCGCCTCGTGCGCCCGGCGCGAGCGCGGCTGCACCGGCGGAAGCTGGATAGGGATGCCCATTTGCGCCGCCATCGGGTACACCGAGTGTTGCCAGACGCGCTCCAGGTAGCCGCCCGCCGGGTCCAGCGTCGGCACCGGCTCCGGCCGCAGCTCGAACGCCCGCCACGTTATCTCCACGCCCGGGTCCGCCTGCGCGAGCGCCCGCACCGCCGGTTCCGCCAGCCAGCAGAACGGGCACACGTAGTCGGAAAACACCTCCAGCCGCACCGAATCGCCGCTCATCGTCGTATGACCCCCTGATTATCCATTAACCCGGGCCGCGCGCCGCCAAACCGTGCGGGCGCGCTCGGCGGTGCTACAATGACCCCATGACACTGCCGACGCCCGCCCGCGCGTACCTGCTCGCTGCGCTCGACAACACGCCCGCCACCCTCGCCGCACTGCTCTCCGCGCTCGGCCCGTCCGACCCCGCCTGGGACGCCCGCCCGCACCCCGACCGCTTCACCCTGCGCGAAGTCGTCGCGCACCTCGCCGACTGGGAGCTTATCTGGGAAGACCGTTTCGCCCGTACCGCCGCCGAGGACAACCCCACGCTCACCCGCCCGGACGCCGGGGAGCGCGGCGCGGCGCAGGGGTACGCGAGCGCCGACCCGGTCGAAAGCCTCGCCCGCTTCCGCGAGCGCCGCGCCGCCCTCACCGCGTCGCTCCGCGCCCTGCCCGACGCCGCGTGGGAGCGGACCGCCCACCTGGAGCGCATCGGCGACCTGACCCCCGGCGGCCTCGTCGCCCTCGCCCTCGGCCACGACGCCTACCACCTCCGCCAGACCGCCGAGTACCTCGCTGACGGCCCGGCGTCCGGTCAGGGTAGGGCGTAGCGGTAGAGGGTGCGCCGGTACGGGTCGAAGAGGCAGAGGGTGCGCCCGGCGTCGGTCAGGAACGGCTGCCACGGGTCGCCCTGCGCCGGTGCGGGCCGCGCGAACTGCCAGAGGGGCTGGCCGGTCGCGCCAAGGTAGGCGTAAACGCGTTTCGCGACCGAGACGACGAGCGTGCGGCCGTCGAACGCGATCTCTGGGTAAGGGTCGTCGGCCGCGGCGGGCAGGGGGAGGACGCGAAGGGGGGCGTCGGCCGGGTCGTACAGGCTGACGCGCGCTCGCACGGGCGACGGCCGCGCCGCCGTGGTGTCGTTCGGGGTGTCGGCGACGGCCAGAGCGCCGCCCGGGGCGACGGCGACGGCGTAGACGAAGCCGAGCCAGGTGGCGTCCGCCCGCCGCCGGAGCCGGGAGACGCGCTCGACCGGCGTCCGGAACCCCGCCGGTTTCGCGCGGCGCTTTCCCTTCGCGTCGAACCACTGTCCCGCGACGGAGAAGCTGTCGTTCGGGCCGCATC
>DATLHN010000444.1:0-2545 GCA_035539875.1 Armatimonadaceae bacterium | reverse complement strand
CCCCCACCCGGAGAGCAACGCGCCCCGCACCGGTTCGTCGTCCGCCTGGTCCGCCATGGGGTTCCCTTCGCCGCGCCCGATTCGGCCTCCTCCCGCGCCGCGGCGACTACGGAGTTGTCCGCTAAAAGTACCAGGTTGACGTAAAGCTATAGTAAAATGTATCCCACGCCTCGCGGGACGGTCGCGAGCGAGGCGCGGCAGGGCACGGCCGCCCCGCCCCGGACACACCCACGTCCTCAGCCAGAAGAACAGTGCGCGCACGCCCGTGCGGCGGCGCACAAATCGGTGGTTACCGCGAGGGTGCGGTAAAGCGAGTGCGCGAAGGTGCGTGCGTACCGATCCTCTCTCCGTCCCCGGAGCGAGCGGCGCGGTCGCCGTCCCGGCCTCGTGCCCCCCACCCGGTCGCCACATTGCTTCCCTACCGGGTGGAGGAGACATGTCACGATACGTTCTGGGCCTGAACACCTACCTGCACGACACCGCGTCCGCGCTGCTGCGGGACGGAGAGATCGTCTTCGCGGGGGCCGAGGAGCGCTTCTCGCGCATCAAGAAGGACAAGAGCTTTCCCGTTCGCGGCATCAAGGCCGCGCTCGACTTCGCCGGGATCGCCGCCGCCGACGTCGATGCCGTCGCGTTCGGGTGGAACGACCCGGTCACGACGCCCCTGCACACGCTGAAGTGCGCGCTCGCGGGCCGCATTCCCAGGAGCTATGCCGCGCCGACCGTGATCGACGTCCTCTACGACGTGCGCCACCGGGGCGGCGAGAAGGCGCTGCACCACACGATCGGCGGCCTCGCCGACAAGCCGGTCTACTTCATCGACCACCACCTCGCCCACGCCTACAGCGCGTACCACCTTTCGGGGTTCGACGACGCCATCGTGCTGGTGGTGGACGGCCGTGGCGCGTTCCAGGCGACCTCGGTCTACCACGGGCAGGGCGACAGGCTGACCCTCGTCCACCAGATCGACTACCCTAACTCGCTCGGCATGCTCTACGAGGCGTTCACCGACCTGCTCGGCTTCGAGCGCCACAACGACGAGTGGAAGGTGATGGGCCTGGCCGCCTACGGCGAGCCGACCTACCCGATGGACGCCCACATCAAGATCACCGACGACGGCTACCGGGTGGACCCGCTCTCGCTCATGGGGCGCTCGTGGACCGACATTTCGCCGCTCACGCAGCGCTACGGCCCGCGGCGCGACCCCGAGAAGTCGATCGCCGACGCCGACCGGGACCTGGCCGCCTCCGTCCAGAAGGCGACCGAGGAGGCGATGTTCTCGCTGCTGCGCGACGCGCTCCGGCGCATCCCGAGCAAGAACCTGTGCCTGGCGGGCGGGGTCGCGATGAACTCGAAGGCCAACGGCAAGCTACTCGCCTCCGGCCTGATCGACAACGTCTTCGTCCAGCCCGCGGCCACCGACGACGGCACCGCGCTCGGCGCGGCGCTGGCGGGCTACGAGCGGCTGACGGGAAAGACGCCCCGCTACCACATGCGCGACGCCTACCTCGGCCCCGGCTACACCGAGGAGCAGATCGAGCAGGCGCTGCGCGTCTTCAAGATACCGTTCCTGCGCTGCGGAAACGTCGCCCGCGCGGCGGCCCGCCTGATCAGCGAGGGGAACATCGTCGGCTGGTTCCAGGGGCGCATGGAGTTCGGTCCGCGCGCGCTCGGGAACCGCTCGATCCTGGCCGACACGCGCGACCCGGAGATGAAGAACAAGGTCAACGACTCGATCAAGTTCCGCGAGAACTGGCGTCCGTTCGCGCCGTCGGTGCTTGCGGAGCGGTTCCACGAGTACTTCGAGCCGAGCCTGCCGTCGCCGTTCATGATCCTGACCCACACGGTCCGGGAGGAAATGCGCTCGGTCATCCCGGCGGTGACGCACGCCGACAACTCGGCGCGCATCCAGACCGTCGAGCGCGACGTCAACCCGCGCTACTGGCAGCTCATCAGCGAGTTCGACCGCATCACCGGCGTGCCCGTGGTCATGAACACGTCGTTCAACCTGCGCGGCGAGCCGATCGTCTGCGAGCCGCGGGACGCCGTCCGGACCTTCTACTCGTCCGGCCTCGACTTCCTGGCGATGGGCGACTGCCTGGTCGCCAAGGACCCGGCGCGCCTGGCGAAGGTGATGGCCGACGAGGAGGCGGCAACCGAGGCTCAGATGGCCGGGGCCGGCGTCCCGACGCCGCGCGACGAGGACCCGGAAAGGCTCGCCGTCGTGGCGTGACCGCGGCCCGGGTTGGTGTCTGCCGTGCGCGCGCGCGCCGCGGACTGAAGTCCCGGCTGCTGCCGTTCAAGCCCGCCTCCGCGGGCTGAGGGTAACAGCGGGTTCTCCGGGAAGCGGTGGCCGCCCCCGTGTATCGGAGCCCGCGGAGGCGGGCTTGAACGGCAGCAGCCGGTGGTTTCAACCACCGGCACGAACCCACCGACGACACCTACCCGGGCCGCGGTCACGCCACGACGGCGAGCCTTTCCGGGTCCCCGTCGCGCGGCGTCGGGACGCCGGCCCCGGCCATCTGAGCCTCGGTCGCCGCCGCCT
>DATLHN010000443.1:0-12162 GCA_035539875.1 Armatimonadaceae bacterium | reverse complement strand
ACGTTCCCGGTCTTGTATCGGCTGATTCTGCGAACATTTTCACAATGTCTGACGCATAAAAACAGAGGCGGACGATATGCCGGTCATGCCTGCTGCCATGCCTGCCGTTTCGTCCGCCTCGACAAAAACACCTGCAACGGGCGCGGCGGACACCATTACCTATGCCAGTCTTGCGCAGCGCCGTTGCCGTTCTGTAACCGCGCGCCGTTGCGCGGTGTCTGTCCACAAGTGCCACCCCGACGGGCGGCGCTACAATCCCACGAAGAACCGCTTAGAACATGCCGCCGTTAAAGAGCCAGCCCAGTGCCGGCAACACATTGATTAAGCCCATAGACTCCCCCAATACGGAGCGGCGGCCTTTTTTGAAGGGCACATACACCACGTCGCCCGGTTCCACCGGCACGTCCAGGGAGAAATTCCCCTTATCGATCAGTTCCTCGCCGTTGACGATCGTGGTCTGTGCCGTGCCGTCCGCCTTCTGGCGCATCAGTTGTGTCCGCTTGTACTCCGCGTTCTGCACGCTGACGATCGTCTCGCCGAGGATCGATGCCACCGTGAGCTTGCGGTCGTCCGGGTAGACCATCATGCCGGGCTTGCCGACCGCGCCGAAGACGTACACGTAGCGCTTGTTCTCGGGGATCACGAGCCGGTCGCCCGGAAGCAGAGATACGCCCTCGGGATCGGTACCCGATCGGTATGCCTCGCGCAGATCGACCTTAATGGTCTTGCCGCTGCGCTCGATGGTCGCCTCGGACAGCGAGGCCGCCGCCGTCGGCCCGCCCGCTTCCGTGATCAGGCGGATAACGGAGGCGTCCTCGGGATATACGAAGCTGCCCGGCTTGCCCACTTGGCCCAGCACCTGCACCTGGGTTTCGCTCACGGGCCTCGTTTGCACCGTCAGGACGTCATCCTGCTCGACCAGAAGGTTCTGCGTGGCGTCATTCGCCATCAACTTTTTGAGGTCGATGGCAACCATGCCCCCCTCTTTGGGCTTCAGAAGGTGCGCGGAGAGAAGTTCCGGTCGGCTCGTCACCAGGCCGCCCGCCGCCGCGATGACGTCGAGCACGCGCCAGCCGTCACGCATCACCTGCTTACCGGTCATCCGGACGCCGTCGCCGACGATGCTGACCTGCCGAACGCGCCGCTGCCGCACGGAGACGGTGATCTCCGGGTTGACAAAGAGCCGGTCGAGTTCCTTGAAGATGCGGCGCTCCAGATCCCCCAGCGTCATCCCGACTACGTACACCTGCCCGAGGCGTGGGTAGGAGATGGTTCCGTCCGGCAGGACTTCCGCCGACTTAGAATACTCAGGCCGCTCCGTCACAACCACATCCAGAACGTCTTCCTTCTCGATGCGGTACGACGGCGTACTGGCACTGGTAACGGCCAGTGTCTCCGGCTCCTGCGGTTGCTGCTGCGGCACCAGTTTTACCGGCGCGGGCGTGACAGGCTTCTTCGACGCAGCAGTCGCCTTCTTCGGAGCGGGCCCGGGCGAAGACTGAGCGAATGCCCCCGGCGTTGCCGCTATAATTGCCGCCGCAACGACGGCGCCCCCCGTGAGCATATGCGTCAGGCGCCCCGCGCTTGCGCGGGCACACCGGGATATCTTCCGAAAAACACACATGTAGCGATTCTCCTTCCTTCGCCTGGTCGAGCGCTCGCTACGCTTCCCTGTCCGCTGCGGCTTCGTCCACTGCCGACGCCCGGTCTGTGTCGCGCACCGCAGGCGCGAGGTCCGTCCCGGCGACGGAAGAGCCGTTCCCCGTTCCATTCCCGTTCTGGCGCGCGACGCTCAGAGCGGTAGTGTCCGCCGCCGGAACGTAGTACTTCCCGTAGTAGTAGCCGCTGCCCGGGCTGTCCATACGATTCAGGACGACGCCGAGCACGTTGGCATTCGCGCGCCCCAGCATCTCGCGCGCCGTCTTGGTGCTGCCCTTCTTCGTCTCGCCGTACGCGATAACCAGCAGTACGCCGTCCGCCCGCGCTGCGAGCACCGCGCCGTCCGCGACCGCCAGGGTCGGCGGCGAGTCCAGCAGGACGACATCCGCCAGGGTTTCGGCATGCGCCAGGAACGCCCCCATCGTGTCCGATCCCAAAAGCTCCGCCGGGTTCGGCGGGGGAGACCCGGCGGGGATGATGCTCACGCCCGGAACGCTGGTCGGCTGGAGCACTTCCTCGATCGTGTGCGTCCCGACCAGGATGTCGGTCAGGCCCGGGGAGGAGCTAATCTTAAACAGGTAGTGCTGGCTAGGGCGTCGCAGGTCGGCGTCCACGATGATCACGCGGCGGCCGTCCATTGCCATCGCCATCGCGAGGTTCGCGCAGGTGGTGGACTTCCCCTCGGCCGGGACCGAGGAAGTCACGACGATGCTGCGTACCGTGGAGCCTACCGCGGCGAAGTTGATGTTGGTGCGCAGCGTCCGGTACGACTCCATCAGCGGCGAGAACGTGCTGATGTCGCGTATCAGGCGCAGCCCCTCCTCCTCGATCAGCGGGACGTTGCCCAGGGTTGGCAGCCGCAGGACGCGCTCCGCCTCCTCGGGGCTGTTGATCCGGTCATCGATCAACTCCATCAGCAGCGCCAATCCCAGACCCAGGAACAACCCGAGCAGACCGGCGAAGATGATGTTCTGCGCCCGCTTGGGCCGGACCGGCGTCGCCGGGACCGAGGCCAATTCAAGCCTGCTGGCCAGAGTAGGCAGATTCCGCAATTTCAATTCGAGGTCTGTCAGCCGGGAAAAGTAGGAGTCATACGTCTGCTTTGCGCGCTCCCTTTCCCGCTCCAGTTCGTTGACAACGACTTCGAAGGCAGGGAAGCGAGCTAGACGCTCCTGCGCGGTCCGTACCGCCTGCGCGGCGCTGGCCGACTGCTGATAAAGGACGCCCAGTTCGATCTCCTGATCGATCAGGCTGTCCTGGAGTCGGGTGACCAGCGGATTCCGCCGCTCGGTCCGGCTGTAGTAGGATTGCCGGGCCTCACCAAGCCGCTTATGCAGTGTCGAAAGCTGCTCTTGGAGCGCCTGCATCCGAGGGTGCTCCGCGCGGTATTCCTGCTTCATACCTTCCATCTGCACGACTACCGCGTCGATCTGCTCCTCTATCTTCTGCACCCGGGGGTCACCCGCGCTGGTCACGACGTCGGTCACGGTCGCTTTGTTCTCGCGGACCAGTCGCTCGATCTCGGCCTGGACTCGCGCTATACGCGTCTTGACGCCGGCGATACCACCCTGCAACTGTGCGTACCGTGAGCCCGCTTCGGAAGCGGCCTTGATAGCTTCATCCCGATTGGCCTCAAGTTGCGCGACCCGATTCTTACGCTTAAAATCCAGAAGTTCCTTTTCCAGGCGGTTCAGGCGCTTGTTTGCATCGTCCGCCTGCTTCTTGGCGAATTCCAATGCATCTTTTATCTGTTGCTCTTTTTCGCCCTTGATCTTCCCAATATACGCCTCCATCAGCGCGTTAGGTCCGGCCGCCACCGTCTCCGGATTTTCCCCTTCGGCGCTGATTAGGATGATGGATGTTCCCTCGATGCCGGAGATCGTCATCCCCGGGAGGCCGCCGCCGATATCCTTGGCCACCTTCTCCCGCATTTCGGGAGACTGAAGTATCTCCATCTGCGTCGCCAGCGAGTACTGGGTGTTCAGGCGGAAGAGTTCGGCGAGGGGGTCGGTGCCGCTACTGATCGTCAGGCCGCTGGCCTGCGGCTCGATCAACAGTTTCGCTCGGGCCTGGTAGGTGGGGGCGGTGAAAAGGGTGTACAGGACGCCGATGACCAGGACGATCACGAACGTCTGGAGAATGATGGCACGACGCCGTCGAAGGATGTCCCCGTATTCGCGCAGTGAGACAGTGGGGGTGGCGTCGGTGAACGTATCGATCTGATCTTGCATCGGCAATCCTGATATCTCCCGGGTTCCAGGCGCGCGTCCGCTCCGACACCTGAGGGCGTGGAATAGGGCGCACGCGCGATCACGCTACGGTGGGGCGTGGACGGCGGCGGGAGATGCGTAACGGCAGTGACAGCGGCGTCCGAAAAGAGTCGGCGCTAACCGGCCCGGACGGAAAAAGTGAGATGCCGGCGCACGAGTAAGCCTTCCGGCGAGAGAACGACCTCCGGCACAGTACTATTATCGGTTCGCGCTGTCCTTTTCCCTCCCGATTTTTCGGGAGGTTCCTTCTCGTCAGTACGCCCCGTCCGCCATGAACACGGCGGGGAGCGTCCGCAGAAGGATCCACATATCCGTTCGCAGACTGCGATGCTCGGTGTAGAGCAGGTCCCATTCCACCCACTGCTCGAACGAAACGTTCGAGCGGCCCAGAACCTCCCGCAGGCACAGAAGCCCGGGCTGTACCGCCAGCCGATCCGCCTGACGCCCCGTGTACTGCGCCACCTCGGAGGGCAGATGGGGCCGCGGTCCTACCAGGCTCATCTCGCCCTTGAGGACGTTGAGAAGCTGCGGCAGCTCGTCGATCGAATACCGGCGCAGGATTCGCCCGATGCGCGTCACCCGCGGGTCGTTCTTCATCTTGAACGCCGGACCGTCCGATTCGTTCTTCGCGGCCAACTGCGCCTTCAGTGCATCGGCATTGCGGACCATGCTCCGGAACTTGTAGAAGCGGAAATGCCTGCCGTTCCTGCCGACCCGCGTCTGATAGTACAGCATCGGGCCGCGGTCTTCCACTACGATGGCAATACCGACGAGGAGAAGCAGCGGAAAAAGAAGAACCATCAGGCCGCCCGCCACCAGGACATCGAGCGCGCGCTTGGCAACGATGTAGCCGACACCGGGGGTCGAACGGGCAGACCGCAGCAGAAATCCCGGCAGCCGCTCCCACTGCCCGGCAGCGGACGTCTCGCCGCCGCGGGCCTCTTCGGGCGCTGGACTTATATGCCCTGCGACAGCAGCAGAAGCAGTGGTAGCGCCCGACGACGATGCCGTCGGCGCGGCAAGAGCAGCGTTATCCGAAGAGCGCATGGTTACAGCCGTGACCGCAGCAACGGCAGGCCTTTCCAGAACGGAAATGCCGCCGGCTCCGCCCGCCGCAGGGCGGCGGTTGATTAGCGCCATGTCTCCTTCCGCGGCGACCGCCGATTCGGCAAACGGTTCGCGGCGCGGCTCGTCCATCCAGGCCATAGACTCCCCTTCCAATGCTCGTGCAAGCAGGAACGATCCCGACGCTTCCGAGGCTGAACGGCGGCGTCCAAACCGAGGCGGAGATGGTCCGATACTATCCGGCGGACACGACTGGCGTCGTTGTGTAAGACTCTCTTAAAGTACCGAGTCCGTTCGCAGTCCGCGCACTATTCTTCCCGAAGATCAGGAGGATAAAACGTGCGCGGAGGAAATCCAATATCCAGACTTGACCAGATTTGCCTGCCATTATCAGCCAGGCACCCTTAACACAGGAGGCGTGCAAGAATCATGCCCGGTGCGGGTGCGGGACTCATCTCATCGGGAGGCGGGAGAGGTCTGGGCGAGAACGCCTTCGTCAGTTTCCCGCCCGTGGGCCTTTGCCTGTGACTGTGCCTGCATGATGACCTCGCCCAGGAGGATGTAGAGACGCTTATCTCCCTGCCCGAGGGCGATTATCTGCCGAAGGGCGCGCTCCGCCCCGACAAAGTCTCCCCGTCGCACGTAGAGGTCCGCGAGCTGCTGGTAACGCTCCGGGTCCGGCTCGGACAGGCTGAGGTAGCGTTCCAGCGCGACCTGCTCCTCCTCGAAAAGTCCCCGCTCGCGGTACAGTTCCGCCATCTTGCGATAGGTCTCCGGGTGCTCCGGGTCCAGTTCGCGGGCCTGTTGGTATAGTTCCTCGGCTTTGAGGATGCCCTGCTCTTCGTACTTCAGATTCAGGCGTGCCAGATGCAGGAGCGTCGGCATGTGGCTGTGGTCGATCTGGTCAACGATCTTCTGGAAGACCGCCTTCGCCTCCTCGCGCTTCTCCAGGAACAGCAGCGCCTCGCCGAGGGCGAAATGCGCGCCGAGATGCTCGCCGCCACCCGGCAGTTTCACCGCCTTCAGCAGCATTCGCGCCGCGTTCGCGTGGTCGCTGTACTGCTCCTGCAGGAGCAGCCCCGTCTCGTACTGGGCCTCAAAGTCCCGCGGCAGCAGGCGCGCCGCTTCCCGATACCAGCGCGCGGCCGCATCCGTCTCGCCGCGCAGTTTCCACTCCCGTCCGAGACGCAGGCGCAACAGACCGTTTTTCGGGTCGGCCTCGACCGCCTTCTCCCAGAGCGAAAGGGCGACGTCGTTCACCCGGTCGTCGCCGGTGTAGGCGAGCGCCAGTTGTTCCACCACCTCCGGCGCGGCCTGCCCGACGCGGTACAGGTCCTCCCAGAGCGCTATCGCCTCGCGGCGGCACTCCTCGCGCTGCGCCGCGCCGACCTTTACGTAGGTCCAGGCCAGCGCGAGCAGCACGGAGTCATTCCCCTGGCCCTGCGCCTGCGCCCTCTCGTAAACGCGCATCGCCTCCTCGCCGTAGTCGCGCACCTCGGCGAGCGCGCGCGCGTGCAGAGCGAGCAGGGTTTTGTCCTCGGGGTTTCGCGCGGCGGCGCGGGCGTAAAGCGCGCACGCCGCCTCATCGGTCCGCCCCCGGTGCCCCCAGGCAAGCGCCAGCGAGCGGAGCACCAGCCCCCACTCCCAGCCGCGGCGCTGGTAGACCGACTCCAGTTCCCGCTCTCTTTCCAGGACCGCGGCCTCGAGGCGCTCGACAAAGCCCTCCGGCTCTTCCAGCACCCCGGTGCGGCGGCGGCCTACGGCGTAGAAGTACGCCGCCTCGTAGAGCGGTTCGTCGTGCCCGAGGTCGGCCGCCTCCCGGAGTACGGGCAGCGTTCCCTCGTCCACCCGGCCCATCTCGATGCAGGCGCGCGCCTGCCGCAGCAGCCACAATCGGTACTCGACCGCCCGCCCCGCGCGCATCGCCTGGCGCGCCATGCGCCCGAAGACGGCAGACGCCCCCGCGTCGTAGCGCTCCTGCTCGAGGTAGAGCGCCGCCAGATGCGCGTCGTTTTCCGAATCCTCGGCGTCGTCGCCCTGATTGAAGACGAGCGCGTACACCTTCAACGCCTTCTCGTCCGTTCGCCCCTCGGCGCGGTAGGCCCGGCATAGGTAGCGCGCCATCTCGATCCGGTCCCGGCTGCCGTCGGGAAGTTCGTCGTAGACCGACCCGACGAACGTGACGCGGTCGGGGTCGCGGTTGTTTGGTTGCGCCAGGTACCGGGCGGCGAGTTCGCGGGCGATCGCGGACCGGCTCAGGTCCAGCTTCGCCCACCAGGGGGAGCGCAGCCACGGCGCGCGCAGGACCGCGGCATAGGCGGCGGCAGCCACTTCCGGGTTGGTGAGCGCGCCCGCTTCCGCCAGGCCGGTGACGAAGAAGGCGCACCGCTCGTCGTCCGGGTACTCGGCGAACGCCTCCGCGTACCAGGGGACGCGCGGCGGAGCGTACTGGAGCGACTCGGCGTCGCACCAGAGCAGCGCGCGGGCGATGCGCCGACGCGCCTCCCCCCTCAGCGTCCCCGCCGCCAGAGCGGCGGCGTATACGCCGGCTTTGTCCGCCCCGAGGGGCGGGTCCGACGCAGCGCGAACCCAGGCCCCCGCGCGGATGCCGCCGGTGATACTGTTCCAGAGGGAGGGGGATTCATTGATGGGGGTAAGCCCCGAACGCCGTGCCATGCCTTCTTAACTATAGCCTTCCCGGAGTCGGGTCTTTCGCGGGGTGGGCCCGCCTGGATCGGGCGCGGGATACAACAGGATCGACTTCGGGAACCGCACCGCGCGCGCCGGGAGCAGACCTTCCCCGAAGCGAGCCTTCGCTTGCCGTCACACCAGTAATAGGGTTATCCAGTAGCGTTATCGGTACTCCCGGTCTCATTCTTGACGCGACCGCGGGTAAATCCCGGCACCGGGCGGGCAGGAAACCCCCTCCGCGTCACGGAACCTGCAAGAAACACGCATTTTTCGGAGTCTACATGAAAACCTACCGCCTGGGCGTCGCCGCCCTGGTCCACGACCACGTATGGGGAGAGCTGCGGCACTGGAAGGGCATGCCGAACGTCGAGATCGTCGCCGCGGGCGACGTGAACCCGCCACTGCGCGAGCGGCTCGACGCGGCCGCGAAGGAGGCGGGAGCTTCCGTGCGCCTGTACCCGTCCTGGCAGGAGATGCTGGACGCGGAGGGAGACGGCCTCGACATCGTCCAGGTCGCCTCCGAGAACAGCGTCCACGCGGATGTCGTGGAGGCGTGCGCCGCACGCGGCCTGCACGTCATCAGCGAGAAGCCGATGGCGGCGACGTACGCTCAGGCGAAGCGGATGCATGAGGCCGCGGCGAAGGCGGGGACGCTCCTGATGATCAACTGGCCGACCGCCTGGAGCCCCGCCTTTCAGGAGATGGAGCGGCGCATCCTGGCGGGCGACATCGGGACCGTACGCTACTTCAAGTACCGCTCCGCCCACAACGGCCCCAAGGAGCTGGGCTGCGACCCGCACTTCTACTCCTGGCTCTACGACGCGGAGAAGAACGGCGCGGGCGCGCTGATGGACTACTGCTGCTACGGAGCGGCGATGTGCGCCCGCTTCCTCGGCCGCCCCGCGAAGGTGACCGGCCTGCGCGGCGTCCTCGCCAAGGACTACCCGGTGCCGGACGACGCCGCGATCATCGCGATGCAGTACCCGCACGCCTTCGGCGTCGCCGAAGCCTCCTGGGTGCAACCGACGGGCTACGCGACGGCGAACCCGGTCGCCTACGGCTCCGAGGGCGCGATCTCCCTGCTCGGCGGCAAGGTCCAGCTCTTCAAGCCGGGCAAGTCCGCCCCGGAGGAGATCACCCCGCCGCCCACCGAGGCCCCGCTCCGCTCCGGCCCGGATTACCTGATCCACTGCCTGGAAAACGGCGCGCCGATAGAGGGCGTCTGCTCCCCCGAGGTCTCCCTGATCGGGCAGGAGATTCTCCAGGCCGGCCTACAGGCCGCTGACAGCGGCAATACCCAGTCCCTGCCCCTGTAGCCGGAATCGCTCGCGCGCGGACGGTCACTGCGGGGCAGGGATCACCATGGGTCCAGGCCCAGCAGCTTTCTGCCGAGCGGGGTTAGTTCGGCGGGCGGGTTCGCCTGCTCGCGGCCGCGGTACTTCTCCGGGATGTCCTTCTCCCAGCCAGCGGGGGCGTGGCGGTCGCGCCAGCAGGCGACGCGCTCCTGGCGGGCGGCCTCGTCGTCGGAGGCCGGGAACATCGTGATGTACTGGGCGAGGCGCGGGCGCGTGCCCTCGTTGCGCCCGTTGCCGTGGGCGAGCAGGCTGTTCCAGATGACGATGTCGCCCGCTTTCATCGGGATGGGCGTGACTTTCATGCCCTCCGGCAGGCGCGAGAGGTCGGGGGCGCGCGGGTTGCGCCCCTCAGGCTGCTCGGCGATCCATGCGGCCAGGTCCTTGTGGAAGCCGGGGACGCAGCAGAAGCCGCCCATCTCCTCGGTCGTGTCGGTGAGCGCGAGGACACCCTGGAGGAACGGCTTTTCCGGCAGCGGCTTCGACGTGTCGAGGTCCCAGTGGACGAAGCCCCGGTCGTCGTAGTGCGGGAAGCGCGGGTCGATAGGCGGCTTCATGCCCGCCCGGTCCATCGATACCCAGAGTTTCTCGGTGCCGAGCAGGTCCGCGAACGCCGCGTGGATTCGCGGCGACTGGCGGCAGTTCCAGAGCGCCTGGTGCTGGTGGATGTACGCGATCGCGCCGCGGCGGTCCTCCGGGTACCAGGTCGCCGGGTCGCCCGGGTCCATCCCCAGGAACTCCCAGACCGCGGCGATCACGGCGTCCAGGTCCTTTTTCGGCGCGGCGTCCGGCACGACCACGTAGCCGTTCATGTGAAAAGAGGCGAGGTCCTGCTCGCCCAGGACGCGAAGTGTCATCGGATATCCATCCTCCCCTGCCCTACGGGCTAAACGTCAGCGTTCCGGCCTTCTCTACCACCCAGGACGACCCGCCGGTCCCGCGCCAGAGGACCCAGGTTGGCCCGGCGCTCTTGCGGACGGTGAAGTTGGCGGCGAGGCGCACGGCCTTCGCCGGGTCGAGCCCGAGCGACGCCAGCGGTATCTTCATCTCGGCGGTCCAGAGGCTCGGGGAGACGACCTCCGCGGCGTAGCGAACGGCGGAACCGGCGCGGCGCGCGGCCTCCTCGGACGCCCCCGCCTCCGGGGACGAGACAAACTTGCCGCCCGCGAAGCCGCGCAGGACGTATGTCGGCGCGCCCGGGGAGCCCGCGTCGCTCAGGGCTACTTCGACGGCGTCGTCCTGCCCCCAAGCGCTCCCGGTCCGCAGCGGAACCGCCACCTCGACGGGGTTTTCGAAGGCGACGTACAGGTCGCCGCCGGAAAGGCGCACGAACACCCGGGACGGCGGCGACGTGACCTCCCCGCCTACCTCCTGCTCCGCCACCAGCGGCGCGGTCCCGGCCCATTCGCCTGCTGACAGCGCGCCGTCCAGCATCGGGGCCTTGCCGCTCGCAATCGCGACGACCGGCGCGGCGGGCAGGCTCGACTTCGCCGCCTTCTTCGCCTCCGGCACCAGTACTGGCTTTACCGGGTGCGGCACCGGCCAGGTCGCGCGGTCCGGGCCGTCGCGGAGGCCGATCTGCGCGACGGGGATCGGCTGGAAGCCGAGACGGAACGCCGGGGAATCGGTCTTCAGGCGGTAATCCCCCTTCGCCGCGTTGACGAACCCGGGGTCGGCGTCGGTTAGGTTGTCCGTGAACGTGATGCCGTCCTTCGCCTTCGGCTCCACGTCCGACCAGCGCCCGCCTACGGCGATGTTGCGCGCGACGACGTTCCGCCGCGGCGCTCCCGGCTCGCTCTCCGTCGCGGCGGAGACGAGAGCGGGGTACTTTTTGCGCCACAGTTCGTCCGAGACGGGCATCGCGGCGTAGCCGGTCCGCAGGGTGCCCTTCGGGTCGTCGGTCGCCGCCTTCTGCCAGCCGAGGCCGCGCGCGTCCAGGTGAACGGCGGGGACGCAGTCCACGAAGACGTTGTTCGCGACGAGGTTGTCGTCCCCGCCGCCGATGAAGGCCGCGCGGGTCACCCGAGCGAAGACGTTGCCGGTGATGGCGATGCCGCTCGCCTGGTCGTCCAGGTAGACGCCCATCGCGCCGATGTGCCCCGGCCCGCTGATGTCGTGGAAGTAGTTGTGGCGGATGACCGTGCCGCGTGCCGTCCAGTCGCGGCCCATGTAGAACGCGCCGACGTCCCCCGTCTCGTAGCAGACGTTGTGGACCTCGTTGAACTCGATCAGGTGGTCGTTGCCGGAGAGTTGGATCGCGCTGTGCGGCCCGTCGAAGATCAGGTTGTGCGCCACGCGGTTGCCGACGCCGCCCACGGAGACGCCGGGCCGGTAGGTGCGGCACCAGCGGCTGTAGTCGCGTATCTGGTTGTTCTCCGCGAAGAGGCGCGCCGGGGTCAGCGACCTGCGATCGCCTCCGTTCAAGACCACGCCGCCGTCGCCGGTTTCGTAGATGTCGCAGCCGACCACCCCGGAGCGGGCCGCCCCGTCGCCCACGACCACCGCCCGGTTGCCGACGTTGCGGAGCGTACAAGCCGCGACGCGGACGTCGCTCCCGCCGCTTATGCGGACGGCGTCGCCCCGGCACGCCTCGAAAGTAAACCCGCGCAGCGTCACGTGGGAAGCGCCGGTCAGGGTCGCCAGCGTCGGCGCGACGGACACGACTACGGACCCGGGCTTCACGGGCGCGGGCGGGTACAGGTAGAGGATGCCCTTCTCGCGGTCCACGTACCACTCGCCGGGCCGGTCCAGTTCGGAGAGCGCGTTCAGGACGTAGAACCGCTGTCCCTTCCGATAGCCATAGTTGCTGCCGGGCGCGGCGAACGTCAGCGTCGCCTTCGCCGCGTCGAGCGCGGAGACCTTATCGTAGGAGTCCGCCCAGTCGTGGTACCAGTAGCCGAAGGCCCACAGGTCCGGCTCCGCCGCCCAGCGGCCGACGCGCCCCGCCACCTCGGCGGAGGCGACCTGCCGGTCCGGCACACTCGGAACGCCCGTCACGCGCACGAAGCCTTCGTCGGGCCAGCGCGCCAGGGGCAGGGGCCGGTCCTCGAAGAAGACCTCCAGGCCCGCCGGGCGGATCGGGCGGGCGAAGCCGCGCGGCGTCACCGATTACGGCGAGATGACGC
>DATLHN010000442.1:0-8878 GCA_035539875.1 Armatimonadaceae bacterium | reverse complement strand
CTCGTAAATCTGAACGCATGGGTACTGACGCGCCAGCCCGACGTGCTGCACGTCAACGCGGGCCTCCACGACCTGAAGACGCTGGTGCGCGGGACCCGCGACACGCTCGTTCCGCTGCCCTTCTACCGGGAGAACGTCGGGCGCATCCTCCACTGGGTGCGCGAAACCTCGCCGAAGACCCGCGTCATCTGGGCCGCCACGACCCCGGTGCACGAGGGGCGACTGGCGGCCGGGCAGAACCCGTTCCTGCGCCACGAGAAGGACGTCGAGGCGTACAACGCCGCCGCGCGCGAAGTCTGCGCCCGCTTCAACGTCCCCAT
The DNA here is from genome assembly GCA_035539875.1 of Armatimonadaceae bacterium. Taxonomy (GTDB): domain Bacteria; phylum Armatimonadota; class Armatimonadia; order Armatimonadales; family Armatimonadaceae; genus CALEKU01. The sequence goes on along the minus strand of DATLHN010000442.1, from coordinate 8,558 downwards.
CAACGACCTGCACGCCTTCATCCAGGAGCGGGGCCGCGACCAGTCCCTCACCGCCGACGGCGTCCACTTCACCCCGGACGCCTACGTCGCTCTCGGGAAGAAGGTCGCCGCCGTCGTCCGCGAGTACCTGTAACGACTGGTGGTTGAAACCACAGGCTGCCGCGTCCCAAGCCCGCCTCCGCGGGCTGTGCGATGCGGCGGGCTCACCGGAGGACGGCAGCCGCCCCCATCCTCGGGAGCCCGCGGAGGCGGGCTTGGGACGCGGCAGCCGGGACTTCAGTCCGCGGCAGGGCTTTAACGGCCGGGCTTCTCGCGCGACAGAGTATTCGTGGGCAGTCACATGAAAACCGGGCGCAGCGGCAAGCAGGGCGAGAAGAGCACGGGCTGGTCGGGGGGCAACCCCTCCGGCTTCCGGGCCAAGCACGTCCTCGCCGTACGCATGTACGCCGCCCGGGTCGCCTGGCTCCACGGCGCGCCCCGCTGGGAGCCGGACGGCGAAATCGCCTACGCCGCGGCCGATGGAACGCGCGTGTCCCTGACGCCCGAGGCGATCGCGCGGGCGCAGTACTGCCTGAACCGCATCTCCGTCCACACGTGTTCCGCCCGCGCCGCGCTCGGCGACGCCGACGCGTACCTCGCCCGCTCCCGCGCCGCGCTGGAAGTGGCGAAACGGCTTGTCGCGGTTCGCGACGCCGCCCGCCGACCCGGCCAGGGTGCGACAGCCGACCCGGCCACGCTCGCCTCGCTGCTCCTGCTCGAAGCCGAAGCGATCGGCGACACGCCGTTCTCGCCCGCCCGCCTTCTCGCCCTGCTCCCTTCGCCGCCCGCCGCCGCCGCCGCGCCGCTCCGCGCCCTGGTCGGCGACGAATCCCTCCTGCTCCGCGCCCGCGCGCTCGCCGCCCTCGTGATGGGCGCGCGGCAGGCCCGGCGCGGCTCCGGCGGCGACGACTTCGCGGCCAGTGAGACGAAAGCGGCGCGACACCCGGCGGCAGCGGTGCGCGCCGCTTTCGCGTTCGCCCTGCGCCGCGGCCTCACCGACGAACCGGCCCTGATGGCCGCCCTTCTCGCCGCCGCAGATCCGGACGCCCCCGCGGGCGCACTGCTCTCCCTCGCCGAGCGCCTCGCCGACGCGCGCCGCGCGGTAGAAGGGACGCCCTTCGCGCTCTCCGCCTCGTTGCTGCACGAACTGCTGCGCCGCGAGGGCAGCGGCAACCGGTCCGCCGCCGAACGGTGCGTCGCGCTGGTAGAGGGCTCCGCGGAGATGCTGCCGCTCGCGGCCCGCGTGCGCCGCCGCCGCCACGAACTGCCCCTGCCGCCCGCCCGCGAGAACGCCCAGCACGCGCAGGAGGCGCGCGGCGTCCGCGGCCGGGCCGTGGCGGACCTCGGAGCGCTTCTGACCGCGTACGTCCGCGCCACCGGCGGCGATCCGGAGGTCCCGAGCCTCTTCGCCGGGTTCGTTCGCGACACCCTGGACCGCCTGCCGGACCTGCTCGGCCCGCACCTCGACGCCGCCCTGATTCAGCCGCTACGCGCCGCCGCGAAGGAATCGGAGGGCGTCGCCCGCGGATACCTGCGCCTGCTGAACGAGTGCGGAGGCAGGTTCCGCGAAGATATGCCCGGCCTCGCCGCGCCCGGCAAGGGGAAGGCAGGCCACCTCGTCGAGCGGGTGGGGGCCGCCTGGGAGTTGAGCGGCTGGCTGAGGCGCGTTTACATCCCCCGGTTCACCCGCGCGCTCCTGCTCCTTAAGGCGGCGGACGGCGACCCGTGCCTGGTACGCGAGGCGCTGGAGGTCAACGGGCTGGGACGGGTAGATCTGTGTACGGACGACACGGACGGGATGGCGGAGCGCTACGCGTGGATATTCCGCGCCGCCCGCGCCCTCGGCGTCAACGATCTGGCGGAGACTTGGGGGCCGTGGGCCCTGCTGGAGACGGTCGCCGACGACGGGGCGGAGGCGCGCGCCCGGTTCGGAACCGCGCTCGGCATCGTGGCCACACTGCCCGCACCGGCCGCTGCACCTCTCATAGAGGCGCTGTCCGACGAGATCGGCGACGACCGGGCGTCCCGACGGGCGGCGCTCGCGCGCCTGTCCCGGATACTGCCTGACCTGATACGCGACACGGGCCGGACCGCGGGCCTGGGCGAGTACGAGTGGAGAGTGCTGCTGTACGCCGCGCTGCGCTTCCCGCCCGCCTGCGTAGACGCGGTACGCCAGCGTGTTCTCCGGGAGGGGGAGCCGATCTGGCGCGGTGACGAGGCATGGCGCTCGGCCGCGCGCTTGAAACTTGCCCTCGATGTCGCCCTCGCCCTCGGATGCGTCGTGCGTGACGAGGAGGCGGAACCCGCTTCGTGCGATTCCACCGCATTCACCTCCGTACTGGACGCCGTTCGCGCGGCGCGCGTTGCCGACGAGGACAACGCCGATGAGACCGACGTCCGTCGCGGGCTGGAGGTATTGTCCGGCATCCCCACGCTGCGGTCGATTCTCCTCGCCCTGGCGCCCGTGCAGGCGCACCGGTGCCTGCGCCTCCTCGGGGGCCTCGGCGCGGTCGCCCACCTCGGGAGCGGCGACGACGCCCTCGCCCCGTTCGCAGCGCTTGAGGAGGGAACGGGGGAACCTATCCTCGGCGTTGCGGCAGACGACCCGGAGTGGGCCGCGCTGCTCGATCTCGCCCCCGACCTCGCGCCGACCGCGGCTGCCTACTGGTACGCGCGCTGGCTGCTCGGCCAGGACGCAGACGTTCCCGCCGGGGTGCGCCGCGCTGCGCTTGACGAGACCGAAAAGCGTCGGCGTGAGCTTGCCCACCTCGAGGCGCGCGTCGCGGCGGGCGACGCCGACCCGGGGATCGTGGCGCGCGCCGCCTCCCTGCGGGAACGGCTGGCCGACGGCAACGGGCGGCAGCGCGCCCGCGCCGCCGACGAGGCGCGCGAGCGGCTGGTTGCAGTCACGCGCGAGGCGCAGATGGCCGCGGCCGAGCGCCTGCTGGAGGAGTGCTGGCGCGCGCGCCTGCGCGTCTTCCTGGGACGCGCCACGACGAAGCCGGTGGTCTTCACCGACGACCTGCGCAACGCGCTCGTGATCGGCACGCGCATCGACGAAAACCGAAAACTGCTCCAGCGTCTCCTGCGGGCCCACCTCGCCGGAGCCGCCCGGGCGTTCCTGGACGAGCACCCGAAGAACCGCGAGTTCCGGCAGAAACTGGAGGCGCACGGCGCGGACGTGGACGCCTGGCAGGGGACGCACCCGCGCCGCCTCCGGCTACCCGGCACCGAGCGACCGGTCCGCCTCTACGTCGAGACCGACCCCCTGCGCGTGCTCCAGATGGGCAACGCCTTCGGCACCTGCCTCGGCGCGGACGGCTTCAACGCCTTCTCCACGGTCGCCAACGCCTGCGAGGCGAACAAGCGCGTCGTCTACGCCGTGGACGACAACACCGGGCGCATCGTCGGGCGGGAACTGCTCGGGCTGACCGACGATCTGAAACTCCTGCGGTTCCGCGTCTACACGAACGTGGACACGCCCGCCGAGACCGACGCCCTGGACGCCGCCTTCCGCCGCTACGTCGCCGACTTCGCCGCGCGCTGCCGCCTCGCCACCGCCGACACCGGTACGGTGCCGCGCCTCTTCGCCCGAGACTGGTACGACGACGGCGCGCACCCCTGGGAAGCGGGCACGGCGACCCGCGTGCGGGAATCGTCCCTGCGCCTGGCCACCGCGCGCCGTACAATGCCGGTGTGACACCGCCGCCGCTGCCGACGCCTGTCGAAGAGCTCCGCCTGGAGACCGAACGGCTGGTCCTGCGCGAGTACCGCGAGGACGACTGGCCCGCCGTGCTGGCCTACGCCGCCGACCCCGAGGTGCTCCGCTACCGCGCCTCCGTGCCGGCCACCGAAGCCGAAGTCCGGGACGCCCTCGCCCGCCTCCAGGAGCAGCGGCGCGAAACCCCGCGCACCCGCTACGAGTTCGCCGTCGCCCTGCCCGACTCCGACCGGGTGATCGGCTGGCTGCCGCTCCTGCTCGGCCGGGAGAACCAGGACGCCGAGATCGGGTGGACGCTCGCCCGCGCCTACTGGGGCCGCGGCTACGGCACGGAGGCCGCCCGCGCCGTGCTCGCCTTCGCCTTCGAGACCCTGGAACTGCACCGGGTCTGGGCGCGCTGCCAGCCCGAGAACGCCGCCTCGTGGCGCGTCATGGAGAAGATCGGAATGCGCCGGGAGGCGCACTTCGTCCGCAGCCAGCGCGTCCGCGAGCGGTGGGTGGACAGTTTCTACTACGCCCTGCTCGCCGAGGAGTGGTGGGCCGCCCGCCGCGAGAGCGTTCCGGTCCCGCAGGCGCTTCGGGTATAACAGGGGCTACCATGGCACCCGAACGCACCTTGCTGTACCTGTGCAGCGGCCTCGCCGCCGCGCCCTCCGTCCTCGGACGCCTTCTCGACGGCGCGACCGACGACGAGTACGACTTCCGACCCGATCCCGACCGGTTCACCCTGCGCGAGGTCGTGGCGCACCTCGCCGACTGGGAGCCGATCTGGCTCCGGCGGATGGAGGCCATGGCCCGCGAGGAGACCCCGCTCCTGCCCGGCTACGACGAGTCGCAGTTCGCGATCGACCACGACTACGCGCACGCGGACGTTGCGGGCGAGCTGGCGAAGTTCCGTGAGGCCCGCGCCCGCACGGTTGCCTTCCTCGGAGGACTGACCCCCGCACAGTGGGCGCGCACCGGACGCCACGGCGACTGGGGGACCGTCACCGTCTACGACCTCGCCGCGCTGGTCTGCGGGCACGACGGCTACCACCTCGGGCAGGCGGTCGAGTGGCGCGACGCCGCCGCGCGGCGCACGGGCGGGGCGCTGTGAAGGCGGTCGTCACCGGCGCGACCGGGTTCCTCGGTCGGCAGCTCTGCCCGCGACTGCGCGCGGAAGGGTACGAGGAGGTGACCGCGCTCGTCCGTGACCCGGCCCGCGCCCGGCAGACCCTCGGCCCCGGCGTCGAATGCCTCGCGTGGGACGACGCGGCCGTGTGGACGCCCGCCGTCGCCGGAGCCGACGCCGTGTTTCACCTCGCGGGCGAGTCCGTGGCCGGGGAGCGGTGGACGCCGGAGGTCAAGGAGAAGATACTGCGCTCGCGCGTCGAGACCACGCGCCGGATCGCCGACGCGCAGCCCCGCGGCGTGCTCGTGAGCGCGTCCGCCATCGGCTACTACGGCGGGCGCGGGGACCGGACCGTCACCGAGGCCGACCCGCCCGGCGACGACTACCTCGCCCGGGTCTGCATCGCCTGGGAGGACGAGGCGCGCAAGGCCGAGGCCACCGCCGCGCGCGTCGTCCTCCTGCGCATCGGCGTCGTGCTGGGAAAGGGCGGCGGCGCGCTGGAGTCGATGCTGAACCCCCCGGGCGTCCCGTTCTCGCCCTTCAAGCTCGGCGTCGGTGGCCCGCTCGGCTCCGGCAGGCAGTGGACGGCCTGGGTCCACGTCGAGGACGTACTCGGCCTCCTCCTCCACGCCGCGAAGACGGACGCCGCCACCGGCCCCGTCAACGCCGTCGCGCCGAACCCGGTCACCAACGCCCAGCTATCCGCCGCCATAGGCCGCGCGCTCGGCCGTCCCGCCGTCGTGCCCGTCCCCGCCTTCGCCGTGCGCATGGTCGTCGGCGAACTGGCCGACTACCTGCTCTACAGCCAGCGCGTCCTGCCCGTCCGCGCCCAGGAACTCGGCTACCGCTTCCGCTTTCCCGACATTGATTCCGCCCTGCGCGACATAATCGGGGGACCCTGATGCGCGCCCGGCACGTCGCCCTCCTGATCGGGGCCGCCCTCGTCGTCGCTGCGGTCGGGGTCGTCTTCTACGGCCTTTGGAAGGTGGGACGGGCGGCGCAGGCCACCGCCGAGGGCGTCGTCACCGTCGCGAAGGCGGTCTCGAAGGCCGTTCCCGACCGCGTCCTTGACCCCGAGCGCACCCGCGTCGTCGTTCAGGGCGGCCACCGCCGACGCCTTCCCGGCGACGACGCCCCCGGCGAGGGCACGGCCTTCTCGCTGCTCGCCAGCCAGCTTCCGCTCTACCCGAATCTGAAAGAGGCGGTCGTGGACTGGCAGGTGGAGGACGCGAAGCCGGACGGCAGCCGCGTCATCCGCCTGCACCGGGCGACCTACGACCGCGCCGCCCACGTCCTCCGCTACCAGAAGGCGGGCTCGACCGAGTGCCACGCCTACCGGGGCGTCGCCGACGCCGCCGTCGAGGCACTGGCGAAGGAACACGCGCACGGAAAGCGGGCCGTCCGCGTCCACGACCTAGCGACCCGCAAGGGCTGCCGCCACGCCGTCGAGCGCCGCCCCGAACCCGACGCGCCGGACGTCCGCCGCCCCGGCGAGTGACGCGCCGCCTGCCTTGTTTGACAGGCTGTTTGCCGCGGGGGATAATGGTACGTGGACCCCAAACGCTTCCTCGCGCGCTGCAAGCGGCACCCCGACTACCACGGCCAGATAGTCCACGTACAGGAGATCCCGGAGCGCGCGGCGGAGTTCGCCGACCTCGACTTTCCCCTGCCCGAGCGGCTGACCGACGCCCTCGCCACCCAGGGGATCGAGCGGTTCTACCGGCATCAGGCCGAGGCCGTAGACCTCGCGCGCCAGGGCTTTCACCTCATCCTCACCACGCCCACCGCGTCGGGCAAGTCGCTCTGCTACAACGCCCCGGTGCTGGAGACACTGCTGCGCGAGCCGGACGCCCGCGCGCTCTACCTTTTTCCCACCAAGGCGCTCGCGCAGGACCAGCGCGGCAAGATAGAAGCCCTCAAGCTCGGCCCGGACGTCCGCACCGCGACCTACGACGGCGACACGCCCAAGGAGGAGCGAAGCTGGGTGAAGCGCCACGCCTCGCTCGTCATCACCAACCCGGACATGCTGCACCTGGGCATCCTGCCGTACCACACGGGGTGGGGGACCTTCTTCCGGAACCTGCGCTACGTCGTGGTGGACGAGGCGCACGTCTACCGGGGCGTCTTCGGCGCGCACGTCGCCAACATCCTGCGCCGCCTGCGCCGGGTTGCCGCCCTGTACGACGCGCGGCCGCAGTTCATCGCCTGCTCCGCCACCATCGCGAACCCGGGCGACCTCTTCCAACACCTGACCGGCCTGAACGCCGAACTGATCGACGGCGACGGCGCGCCGCGCGGCCGGAAGCACTTCGTCTTCTGGAACCCGCCGGTCTTCGACGCCGCCAGCGGCGCGCGCCGCTCCAGCAACGCCGAGGCGACCACGCTCTTCACGACCCTCATCTCCGAGGGGGTCCGCACCATCGCCTTCACCCGCGCCCGCAAGACCGCCGAACTGCTCCTGACCTACACCCGGCAGGCGTTCGCACGCACCGCTCAGCCGGAACTCGCCCAGAAGGTGCTCTCCTACCGCGCGGGCTACACCCCGGCGCAGCGGCGCGAGATCGAGCGGCGGCTCTTCGACGGCGACCTGACCGGCGTCACCGCGACGAATGCCCTGGAACTGGGCGTGGACATCGGCGGCATCGACGCCTGCGTGCTGACCGGCTACCCCGGCACCGTCGCCTCCACCTGGCAGCAGGCGGGCCGCGCCGGCCGCCGCCAGGGCGAGTCGCTCGCGCTGCTGGTCGCCGCCGACAACCCGCTCGACCAGTTCCTGATGCGCCGCCCCGACTTCTTCTTCGGCAAGTCGCACGAGCACGCCGTGCTCGATCCCACCAACCGGCACATCCTCGGCGGGCACCTGCTCTGCGCCGCCTACGAGCGCCCCCTGACAGAAGAGGACTTCGATCTCTTCGGCGGCGAGAAGGCGGCGCACACCGCGCGCGTCCTCTGCGAGGACGGCGCGCTCGCGGCCCGAGGCGACCGCTTCGTCTACGCCGGGGGCGAGTACCCGGCGGGCCTGATGAACATCCGCTCCGCGTCGGCTAACCAGTACGTCATCGTGGACGACAGCAAGGGCGGCGCGGTCCTCGGTACGGTCGAGGAGGCGCGCGCGTACGAGACGCTGCACCCCGGCGCGGTCTACCTGCACCTGGGCGAAACCTACCTCGTGGAGGAGCTGGACACGCAGAACTTCCGCGCGCACGTCCGCCCCGCCGCGGCGACCTACTTCACCGAGCCGCGCACGAACTCGTACATCGAGATCAAGGAGACCTACGCCAGCAAGGAGTTCGGCGAGACGGTCGCCTACTTCGGCTCGGTCGTGGTCACGACGCAGGTAATGGGCTTCAAGCAGAAGCAACTCTACTCCGACGAGGTACTAGGTAACTTCGACCTCGACCTGCCCGAGCAGCGTTTCGAGACGGAGGCGGTCTGGTACCCGCTCCCCGGCGCGCTCGTCGCCGACCTGGAGCGGCGGCAGCTCGACCTCGCGGGCGGCGTCCACGCGGGCGAGCACGCCAGCATCAGCCTGCTGCCGCTCTTCGCGCTCTGCGACCGCAACGACATCGGCGGCGTCAGCACGCCCTACCACCCGCAGGTCGGCGCGCCCACGATCTTCGTCCACGACGCCCACCCGGGCGGCGTCGGCATCGCGGAAACCGGCTACCGCCTGATCGACGAATGGCT
>DATLHN010000441.1:0-3916 GCA_035539875.1 Armatimonadaceae bacterium | reverse complement strand
CGGTCGCCCGCGATCACCGTGCCGCTCGGGAAGAACGGGTAGTTGCCCCACTGCCCGTTGAAGGAGACCTCGGGACTGGCGTCGTCCTGCGGGTAGGTGTCGAAGAACCCCAGCGACACGAGCGACGTCCCCAGGAGCGCCTGGTCGTTCACCAGGAGCGGGTTCGCGGCGATGGCGTCGGCGATGGACTGAAGGTCGCCCAGGCGGAAGACGCGCAGCCCGGACGTGTAATTCGACTGGTAGACCAGGTCCCCGCGGATGAACATGTTGTGGTCGATAGCGTTCCCCTCGTGGGTGAACGCGCCGAGCCACACCGGGTTGTCCAGGTCGCGGATGTCCCAGACGTGCGTCTTCGTGCGCATCGCCGGGTCGCCCGCGTTGTTCAGTTCGTCGAACTCGTCGTCCACCAGCAGGAACCGCTGGTCCTCCGTGATCGCCCCCTGGTGTCCGTAGCCCAGGCCCGGGTACGACACCGTCTTGATCGTAGTGATGTTCGCCTTGTCGGTCATGTCGACGATGGCGATGCCGGAGGTGCCATTATAGTTGATCGCGATCTCACGACCGGCGTACGCGGCGTCCGGCCCCCGGTACGAGACGACCGTGGAGTCGTGCGTGTAGCCGTCCCGGCCGTAGGAGGCGACCTTCACCGGCTGCGCGGGGTTCAGGAGGCTGACGACCTGCTGCGCGTCGCTGGAGCCGTTCAGGTAGGCGTAGCCCGTGGACGTGTTAATGGTCAGGGTGTGGACGTTGCTCACGCCTCCGTAAACGAACGTCGGCGCGAAGGTGGCGGGCGTCGCGCCGACGCTCCGCAGGTTCTTCAGGTCGAACACCTGCATTCCGTGACCGCCGTTGGCGTCGGAGACGACGTACAGGTGATCGTTGTAGGTCTGGAGTTCGCGCCATACGCTCTCGCCGGTCTGCGTCGCCATCATTCCCAGGTAGCGTGGGTTAAAAGGGTCGGTCACCTCGATGAACGCGGTGCCGTTGGAGAGCCCGTACAGGGCGTACTCGCGGTTGTTGTCCCCGGCGTCGGTCCATCCCCAGATCGCGCTGCCCACCTTGCCCGCCCCGCCGATCTGGTCCAGCGGCAGCCAGGAGGCGAGCGTCACGTTCTGCGAGTTGAAGTTCGACCCGGCCGCGGCCGGATTGGGGTTGCCCAGTCCGCCGCCCGTGCCTTCGCCGCCGCAGCCGCACGCGCACCCGGAGCAGTTGCCCATGGAGCACCCGCACGCCAGCGCGGCGCGCGCGCCGCCGAACAGGAGCAGCAGACATACGAGGAAGAGAGAGACCAGCAAGCGGGAAACGAGATAGTGAGAGGAGAGACGGGGAGTCGCCATCGCAGTCCTGCCTTTGGAAGACCGGACGCTCGTTTCGCGGCGTCCGTGCGTGGCATCCAGTATACACCGACTTACGGGTTAAAAAGAAACCGCCCCGGTGCGCTCAGAAAGCGCACCGGGGCGGTTCGTGGTCGGAGCCTTAGCTCCCGCTGCTGGGCGGCGGGAGTTCCGGCATACCCTTCGGGGCCGTCAGGACCTCCGGGTCGTCCTCGGCGTCGGACGCCGATTCCACCTTGCGGAAGATAACGACGGCCTTTTCGCCCTCGCCGTCGAGTTCCGCCCGGATCGTGTCGCCCGGCGAGAACCGGCCGAGCAGAACCTCCTCGGACAGCGGGTCCTCGATCAGGCGCTGGACGGCGCGGCGCAGCGGGCGCGCGCCGTACTGCGGGTCGTATCCCTCGCCCGCCAGCTTCTCGATGACCGTGTCGGACAGCTCCAGGCTCATGCCCTGCTGCTGGACCTGCTTCTTTACGCCGCCCAGCATCAGCGTCACGATCTGGCGGATGTCCGCCGCCGTCAGGCTGTGGAAGACGATCGCCTCGTCGATACGGTTGATGAACTCCGGCCGGAAGACGCGCTTCAGCTCGTCCTGGATCCGGTTCTTCATCGCCTCGTAGGACTTGGCATCCTCGTCCTGCTGCTTCTGCTGCCGCAGGCCGATCCCCTGCTCGCGGTTGATGATGTGGGCTCCGATGTTACTGGTCATGATGATGACCGTGTTCTTGAAGTCCACGACACGCCCCTGCGAGTCGGTTAGGCGTCCGTCCTCCATCACCTGCAGGAGCAGGTTGAAGACCTCGGGGTGCGCCTTCTCGATCTCGTCGAGCAGGATGACCGAGTACGGCTGCCGCCGGACCGCCTCCGTGAGCTGGCCGCCCTCGTCGTAGCCGACGTAGCCGGGAGGCGCGCCCACGAGCCGGGATACGGCGAACCGCTCCATGTACTCGCTCATGTCGATGCGGATCAGGTTGTCTTCCTTTTCGAAGAGGAAGGAGGCCAGAGCGCGCGCCAGTTCCGTCTTGCCGACGCCGGTCGGCCCGAGGAACAGGAACGAGCCCATCGGGCGCTTCGGGTCTTTCAGGCCGGAGCGGGCGCGGCGAATCGCCTTGGAGACCGCCACGATCGCCTCGTGCTGCGAGATAATCCGCTTGTGCAGCTCCTCCTCCATCTTGAGGAGCTTCTGCGTCTCCGTCTCCACCAGGCGCGACACCGGGATGCCGGTCCAGGAGTAGACGATCTGCGCGATCTCGTCCTCGCCCACGACCATCGGGGCGCTCGCGCGCTCCTCGTCCCACTTGGTCTGCATCTCCGTGATGCGCTCTTTGAGATACGCCGCCTGCTCCTCCAGGAACTTGATGCGGTCGTACTCGCCGCGCTGCGGCAGGGACTTCAGCTCCTTCTCGACCTTGACCAGCTCCTGCTTCGCCTCGCGCAATGCTTGGGGCGCCATCGCGGAGCGCAGCCGGACCTTGGCCGCGGCCTCGTCGATCAGGTCGATCGCCTTGTCCGGCAGGAAGCGGTCGGTGATGTACCGGTCGGAGAGCCGCGCCGCGGCGTCGAGCGCCACGTCCGTGATCTGGACCTTGTGGTGCTCCTCGTACCGGGCGCGCAGGCCGCCCAGGATCTCGACGGCCTCCTCGACGCTCGGCTCGCTGACCTTCACCATCTGGAACCGGCGGGCGAGCGCGGCGTCGCGCTCGATGTACTTGCGGTACTCGTCGAGCGTGGTCGCGCCGATGCACTGAAGCTCGCCGCGGGAAAGGGCGGGCTTCATGATGTTGGAGGCGTCGATCGCGCCCTCCGCCGCGCCCGCGCCGACCAGGGTGTGCAGTTCATCCACGAACAGGATGACCTCGCCCTGCGCCTTGCGGACCTCGTCCATGACGCGCTTCATCCGCTCCTCGAACTCGCCGCGGTACTTGGTGCCCGCGACCAGTCCGGCCAGGTCCAGCGCCACGATCCGCTTGTCCTTGAGCATCTCGGGAACGTCCTGGTTGATGATGCGCAGCGCGAGCCCCTCGGCGATCGCGGTCTTGCCGACGCCCGGCTCGCCCACCAGCACCGGGTTGTTCTTGGTGCGGCGGGAGAGGATCTGGACGACGCGCTCGATCTCGGAGTTGCGGCCCACGACCGGGTCCAGCTTGTCCTGGCGGGCAAGCTCGGTGTAGTCGCGCCCGAACTCGTCGAGGGTAGGGGTGCGCGAGCGCTGCTGCTGGCGCTGGCCGGTCGAGCCGCCCTGCTGGCTCGGCTCCGCGTCCTGCAGCGCCATCACCTCGCGGCGGGTGCGCTCCAGGTCGACGCCGAGTTTGTTCAGGACGCGCCCCGCCAGGCCTTCGCCCTCGCGGATGAGCCCGAGCAGTAGGTGCTCGGTGCCGATGTAGTTGTTGTTAAGCTGGCGCGCCTCGTCGTAAGCCAGGTCGATGACGCGCTTGGCGCGCGGCGTCAGCTGCATGTCCTGGCCGAGGCGGCCTTCGCCCCGGGCGACCTGCCGCTCGATCTCGCTGCGGATGCGGCCCAGGCTGATGCCCAGCCGGTCCAGGATGCGCGCCGCGACGCTGTCGTTCTCGCGCACCAGTCCG